>JBOGYU010000001.1:0-41042 GCA_050696935.1 Solirubrobacteraceae bacterium
GGCACGGGCGGCTCGTGCTTGTGCGAGTACGTGCCGGGCACGCGCAGGATCCGGGCGGCGTCGGCCGACGCGGGGTCGGCGCCGAGCGCGTGCGCGAGGCGGCGGTTGGCGCGCTCGATCTCGGCGGCAGGGAGTGGCTCGGTCAGCGGCCAGTAGGCGTGGCAGTTGCGTCCGCTGCCGGAGGCGATGACGATCGAAGGCGCCGGATCAAAGCACTCGAGCGTGGCCACGGCGTTCTCGCCGTCGCAGTCGGCCCACAGCACGAACGCGCGCGCGACGGCGTCGCGGCCGCCGTGCCGGCGCGTACGTGGCGCGCAGCCGACGTAGACGTCGGTGCGCCGGCCCAGCCGCAGCCCGCGGCTGGCCAGCCGGCGTAGCCGCCGCGGCGACTCGAACAGCTGGCCCATTCGATGCCCGTCCTCGCGCCGGTAGCGCAGCTCGAGCAACTCGCCGGACTCGCTGTCGCCGGCGAGCACCTCGAGGAAGCGCAGCACGGTCACCTGCCCGACGGTCTCGGCGGCGGTGGTGTCGGTGACGTGTGCGTCATGGCAGTCCCCGCAGGTCTGGGCCCGCCGCCGCCCGGGGGAGGCGGCCGCGGGCCCGATGGTTGTCAGGAGGCGGAGTCGCCGCGCGCCGCGCCAGCCGTGGCGGGCTCTTCGGGCGACGTCTCGGCGTTGGCCTGACCGGTGGAGCGGTTGCGGCTGGCGAGGAACTCGACGCGCTCGGCGATCACGTACACGCGCGAGGCGTAGCCGCCATCCTGGGTCTGGAACTCCTCGAACAGCAGCCGGCCATCGATCGCGACCTCGCGGCCGGCCTTCAGGTAGTCGGCGCAGGCATGCGCCTGGCCGTCGAAGCACTTGACGTCGAAGTAGCCGTCCTTGCCCTGCTTGCCGGCGCGCTTGACGGCGATCCGCAGCGTGCAGATCGCGGTGCCGCCGTCGGTCTCGAGCAGCTTCGGGTCCTTGGTCAGGTGGCCGGTGCCGGTCCAGCGGTTCATCGGGTCCTCCTTCGCCCTCTGCGGGCGGGTCGTGTGGCTGTCCAGGCGGCTACCGGCGCCACGACGCGGACGGAGCGCACCCGCAGGGCGGCCGTCAGGCCGAGCCCGAGCGAAGCGAGCGGCTTGCGCTCCGTTCCGCGGGCGCCGACACTGCAGCCGCAGGCAGCCACACGCACCGCCGGCGAGTCGCGAAGATCGCATGCACTTCCGGACCAGCTCCCAGGCCTCGCAAGTCCCGAGCTCGACCGGGCCGACGGCAAACCCGCCTAGTGCACGCGCCTGATCGCCGACGGACCCGTGCCCGGCGCCCCCGATTCGGGCCCCGACGGTCAAGTGCCTGGACGATCCGGTCGGCTCCATACGTCTCTGCCGCTAAGGAGGCGCCCGAGCAGTAGCTGGCCCCCTCACGCAAGACCACGCCGCCATAGACCGCGGATACCGCACGCCCGCGCCAGCCTTGCCGCCGCCGGATCGGCTCGCGTCGGCGCGCGAGCGGTACGAGACGCGTGAGAGAGCCGAGGTGGATCGCAACGACGCACCGGGCGGGCTGAGCGCCGACGCCCCGTCCGCTGCACGCAAGAGAGACCGACCGATCGCGTCGACGCGTCAGAGGTCGCGCACCACGACCGCACTCACGCGGACCCTCCGACGACTACAGACTCCCGTCACCGCCTCCAGATCCTCGCTCCTGCCCAGCTTCCCGTGCCCGTCTTGCCTCCCGCCTTCACTCCTGACTGCTCCTGGTTCCCTACCGCATAGTCCTCTTGCTCTTCCTGCTCGCTTCACGCTTGCCGCCGCCCCGCCTCCGGCCTCCCACCATCACGCCTGGGCTGGCCTGCCCGGTGTTTGTTTGGCAGGTCGAGGAAGGGGGGTCCAGCGCGAAGCGGTGGACCCCCCTTCCTCGAAAGCCCAGGCGTAGAGCGGAATCCGAGCCGGAGGCGGGGCGGCGGCCCGTTGATCTCTGAGCTTCAACAGCCAGACTTCAACACCCACAGATCAACACCCACAGATCAACACGCGCGGGCCTGGAGATCAACGGGCAATGCCGACCGCGACCTCAGATGCCGGGGAGTTGCTGCCCGGGCTCGTTGAGCCGGCCGTAGACCTTTTGGGCGAGGTAGTCGCGGACGACGGAGCCGAACGCGGGGTCGTCGATCATGCGCCCGAAGAAGTCCTGGTTGGCGTCGAGGCGGTCGATGACAAGGCCTTCGAGGACCTTGTCGAGCGCGAGCTTAAAGTTCTCCTGGGAGTTCACGCGGGCCTGGGTGGCGAGCGTTGCGTTCTGGACGCAGGTCTGCTCGATCTGGTCGACGAAGACCTTGTCGGCCTCCGTGAACTCTGTGCCGAAGCGCTCGTTGAGCGTGTCGATGATCTCCGAGAGCTTGGCGAACTGTGGGTCCTGCCCGCCGGTGCCCTCGCCGGTGAAGCCGGGGATGATCCCGCCGCCCTGAGTAAGCGACAGGTCGTGCTCGCCGATCAGCTCGGTGCGCAGGTGTGTCAGCACGACGTCGTCGGAGAGATCGAGGCCGGCGGGCTGCTCGCGCGGCAGCCGCAGCGCGAGGAAGCGGCTGTAGGTGTAGAGCCGCTCGAGTTCGGCGTCGGCGAACGGGACGATCTGCGCGAGGAACGCGTAAACACGCACGAACGCGGTCAGCGCCGCGCGGAACGCCTCGCGCGCGTCGTCGTCGGCCAGCGCCGCGTAGCGTTCGACGGCCGGGTCGAGCAGCGCATACAGCGATGCGTTGGCGCCCTCTCCGGAGCCCAGGAAGGCGGTCGTGAAGCGCGCGGCTTCCTCGCGGTCGATGACGCCGAGCGCGTCGAGGCGGGAAGCAGCGTTGTAGAGCACGTTCGGGTCGGTCGGTTCGGCGATGGTCGCCTCAAAGAACGGGGCGAATGCGTCCTGGATCTGCTGGGTGTCGTTGGCGAAGTCAAGGACGAACGTGTCGGTCTTGCCTGGGTGGATGCGGTTCAGGCGGCTGAGCGTCTGCACGGCTCTGACGCCTTCGAGCTTCTTGTCCACGTACATGGTGTGCAGCAGCGGCTGGTCAAAGCCGGTCTGGTACTTCTCGGCGACGATCAGGAGCTGGTACTCGTCGCCGGCGAACTCGGTGGGTAGCGCGGTCTCTGCGATCCCAGCGTTCATCTGTGGCTCGGTGTAGTCGACGCCGCTGTCGGTGACGGTGCCGCTGAACGCGACGAGCGTGCGCACGTCGTCGTAGTGCTTCTCGACTATGTAGGCGTCGATCGCGCGCTTGTAGCGGACGGCATGCACGCGGCTGCGGGTCACGACCATCGCCTTGGCGTGGCCGCCGATCTTGCGGCGCGTGTGGGTGCGAAAGTGCTCGACAATGACCTCGGCCTTCTGCGCGAGGTTCGTCGGATGAAGCGACACGAAGCGCGCGAGCTGCGCCGCGGCCTTGGCCTTGTCGACGTCCGGGTCCTCGGCCGCCGCCGCGGCGATCTTCCAGTACGAGCCATAGGTCGCATAGCCCCTGAGCACGTCGAGGATGAAGCCCTCCTCGATCGCCTGCTTCATCGAATAGAGGTGCACCGGGCCGTAGGTGTCATCGGCGCGCTTGGTGCCGAACAGCTCCAGCGTGCGCGCCTTTGGCGTCGCCGTGAACGCGAAGAACGAGAGGTTGTCCTGCCGGCCACGAGCTGCGAGCGCGGCGGTCAACTCGTCCTGAGGATCGCCGGCTGCCTCGCTCGCGGCGTCCAGCGCCTCAGCCGCCTCGAGCTGCTCATCGGCGCTCGCGCCGAGCACCTGCTTGAGGTCCTTTGCCGCCTCGCCGGTCTGGCTGGAATGGGCCTCGTCGACGATCACCGCGTAGTGGCCGGCCTTCAGCTCGGTACCGGCCTTGAGCACGACCGGGAACTTCTGCAGCGTGGTGATGATCACCTGCGCGCTGCCGCCCGTCAGGGCGGCGGCGAGTTGCGCGGAGTTCTTGTCGATCTTCTCGACCACGCCGGGCTTGTGGTCGAACTGGAAGATGGTGTCCTGCAGCTGGCGGTCAAGCACGACGCGGTCCGTGATCACGACGACTTTGTCGAAGACTTTGCGGTCGTGCGCGTCGTGCACGTTTGAGAGCTGGTGCGCCGTCCACGCGATCGTGTTGGACTTCCCCGACCCCGCCGAGTGCTGGACAAGATAGGACTCCCCCGGGCCGTTCGCGCGCGCGTCACCGACGAGCCGACGAACCGCGTCCCATTGGTGATAGCGCGGGAAGATCACTGCACCGGTCGTGCCCTTGCCGGTGCCGGGCTCGACGTGGATGAAGCGATGCATCAGGTCCAGCCAATTGTCGCGCTGCCAGGCCTCCTCCCACAGGTAGGCCGTTCGGTGGCCGTCCGGGTTGGGCGGGTTGCCGGCGCCACCGTCGGCGGTGCCCTTGTTGAACGGCAGGAAGCGTGTCGAGGCGCCCTGGAGGCGGGTGGTCATGAACACGAGCGCCGCGTCGACGGCGAAGTGCGCGACCGCGCGCTTGCCCGAGAGCATCAGATTCTTGGGCGAGCGGTCCTCGCGGTACTGCCTCTTGGCGTGCTCGACTGTCTGGTTCGTGAGCTGATTCTTCAACTCGGCCGTCGCGACGGGCAGGCCGTTGACAAACAGCGCGAGATCGAGCTCGGCGTCGTGGCCAGGCGCGTAGCGCAGCTGCCGCGTAACCGAGCAGCGGTTGGCCGCGTAGAGCTGCTCCAGCGTCGGCGTCAGCCCATGCGCGGGGCGGAAGTACGCGAGCTCGATCTTCACGCCGAGGTCGGTGACGCCGCGGCGCAGCACGTCGATGACACCGCGGCGGTTGAGCTCGTCGTTGAGCCGCTGCTTGAACTTGCGCTGCGCCGTCGACTGATCGCCGCCGTGGCGCGCGATCAGCTTCTCCCAGGCGTTGATCTGCGTCGCGCCGATGAAGGTGAACAGCTCGACAGTGTCGAGTGCGAGGTCGCGGTCGTAGGAGGTGTTCGCGCCCTGATGCCAGCCGTGGCCGAGCAGGTATGTCTCGATCGTGGTCTCGAGCGCCTCCTCCAGATGCGCGCCGGTCGGGCTCATACGGCGGCGCTCGTCGTTGTCGTGCCGGGCACCTGCAGTCTGCCGGTGACCGCGGCAGTGATGAGCGCCTGCCGGCGCTCGCGGAGGAGCGCGATCTGACGGTCGATGGCGGCGAGCGTCAGATCGATCGCCACTCGCGCCTCAAGCGCCTGATGCGCTATTAGTCGTTGCCGGCCGATCGCCGGAAGGGGAACACGCAACTCGCGCAGATCATCGCCGCGAAGCTTGACCATCGACTGGGACGAACCGCGCGCTGCCGCGGTCATCTGACTTCGTGCGTCCGGCGTCGACAAAGCGAGCTGAACGTAATCAGGATCGTGCCCCTCGCGAAGCGTCAAGCGGTAGATCAGATCTGGGAGCAGCAGTGTGGGTGCATCGGGGTCGAGTCGAGCCACGGCCGCCAGGCCCACCAGATTCGGAGTGTTCGCTCTCGTCACCAGGAGGTCGGCGTCGCGCACGGCAGGGCGGTTCGCGGCGCTTCCGTCTACGAGAAGCTTGTTCTCAATCGCCGAGAAGCCGCGGGCGCTGACCGCGCTCAGCTTGAGGACGCCAACCTCGCCATGACCCGCGGATCGATCCTCGCACTGCGGACTCGAGCCCTGCTCGATGGACGCCACCGCGCTCGCGAGTCGAACTTGAGCGCCAGCCGTCGCGACCGCCACGGCCACCTGCGACCGATGCCGTTCGATCAGCAATACGCGCTGCCGCTCGCGGGCGGACATCATGGCGTCGATCCGCGTGGTCTCGGCGTCGAGGAGGTCTGCGATGCGTGCCTGGTCGGCTATGCCCGGACACGGGATACGAAAGGCGCGGAGCAAATCGGTGTCGAGACGCTTTGTTCCATGAGCTGCCTCATCGGTGAGCGCGAGTATCGGGTCTTCGAACGCGAGCAGCGCATACAGCAAGTACTTCGATGAGACCCAGCGATCGGGTTCGATCGCCTTGATGTCCTGATTGAACGCAACCGCCCGAGTGACCATCGCGACTGGCAAGCGCTTCGCCAGCGCCATCCCGCGCGTGCCAATCAGAATGCTCCCCGCCGGGACCGTCGTGGAGAACCGCTTCGCCGCGTCCTCTGTGATGGTGTCGGTCGAGCCGCTGAGCTCGGGCTTCTTTAGATCGCGCGTGCTGATCCAGGGAAAGCCGCCGCCCCATAGGTCGTCTCGGTCCTTTGGCGGCGTTCCGCCTGATCGCCACTTACCAACATCCGCGAGGCGCGTGCTCACCCTCGCACCTCCGCCAGCAGCCGCAGGATCTCTTGCTCAACCTCGTCGATCTCCGCGTCGATCTCCTCGAGCGGCCGCGGCTCGACATGTTGGTAGAAGTGCCGCGTGAGCGGAATCTCGTAGCCGACGACGGTCTTCGCCTCGTCGACCCAAGCATCGGGCGCGTGGGGCAGCACCTCCCGCGCGATGTAGTCCTCGACGTTCTCGACCAGCGGGATGCTCTCCTGGTCGCGCAGTTCGGGGTCGGGCTCGGGCCGTCCCTTGCTGTCGACGACCGCCTCGCCGTCGGGATCGCGCGGCAGCAACGCAGAGAGCACGAGCTTGCGCTTCGCGGCCGGCAGCTTCGGCAGGAGCCTGGTGATCCGGGCCGTCGCGGCGGCCATCGAAGCTTCCGCGGAAACGTCGAGGTGCGCCGTCGCGGCCTTCACCGCCGCCACGACGTCCTCGCCGAGCGTGCCGTCCAGCGCATCGAGCCGCACGCCCGCGCCCTCGACATCGACCCGCACCCGCAGCGGCCGCTCGACTGTCACTCGCCGGAACCCGAACGCCTCGTTGTCGAAAACTTTGCCCGTCTGGGTCTCCTCGAAGTCCGCGTACCACCGCGTGATCTCGGCGATCGCCGCCTCGGGCATCCGCTTGCGCTTCTCGCCAAGCGACTTGGGCATCTTCTCCCACTGCTCGCGAGCGTCGATCAGCTGCACGCGCCCGCGCCGCACGTCGGCCTTCGCGTTGGTGACGAGCCAGATGTAGGTGCTGATTCCGGTGTTGTAGAAGAGCTGGTCGGGCAGCGCCACGACGGCGTCGAGCCAGTCGTTCTCGATGATCCAGCGGCGGATCTCGCTCTCCCCCGAGCCCGCGGCGCCGGTGAACAGCGGCGAACCGTTGAAGACGATCGCGATCCGCGATCCGCCTTCCTCGACGGGCTTCATCTTGCTGATCATGTGCTGCAAGAACAGGAAGCTGCCGTCGTTGATCCGCGGCAGCCCCGCGCCGAACCGGCCGGCGTGCCCGAGCGTGTCACGCTCGTCCTTGACCTGCGCCTCGATCTTCTTCCACTCCACCCCGAACGGCGGGTTGGACAGCATGTAGTCGAAGCGACGGTCGTGCTGGTCGTTTGAAAGTGTGTTGCCGAACGCGATGTTCTGGGCGTGCTGGCCCTTGAGCATCATGTCCGAGCGGCAGATCGCGTAGGACTCGGCGTTCAGCTCCTGGCCGAAGACCTCGAGTTGCCCGTTGGGGTTGAGGTCGCGCAGGTACTCCTCGGCGATGCTCAGCATCCCGCCTGTCCCGCATGCCGGGTCATACACGGTCTTGACGATCCCCTTGGTGCGCAGCTCCGTCCCGTCACCAGCGAACAGCAGGTCGACCATCAGCCGGATGACCTCGCGAGGCGTGAAGTGCTCGCCCGCCGTCTCGTTGGACTGCTCACTGAAACGCCGGATCAGCTCCTCGAAGACGTAACCCATCTGCAGGTTGCTGACGGCGTCGGGGTGCAGATCAATGTCGGCGAACTTGCCCACGACGAGGTACAGCAGGTCGGCGTCGTCCAGGCGCGTGATCTGCTCGTCGAAGTTGAACTTCTGCAGCGTCTCCGCCGCACCCGGGGAGAAAGCGGCGACGTACTCGCGCAGCGAGCCGGCGATCTGCTGCGGGTCGTCGAGCAGGCGGCGGAAGTCGAGCTTCGAGGTGTTGTAAAAGCCGAGGTCACCGGCGGCCCGGCGCAGGATCGGCTCGGGGTTCGGGCGATGGCCGTGTCGCTCGACGGCTTCGAGCACTGCGGGCTTGGTCGCCTCCAACACGCAGTCCAGTCGCCGCAAGACGGTCAGCGGCAGGATCACGCGGCCGTACTCCGACTGCTTGTAGTCCCCGCGCAACAGGTCGGCGACCGACCAGATGAACGCGACGAGCTGGCCGTGGCCCTCCATCAACGCGAAGGAGTCGTGATCGATACGCGGGTTCCGACAGGCATCGCCCAAACAACGCTATAGCTCGCCCGCTACACCCGTCGCAACACGAGCGCGCCGCGTCGATCCGAAGGACGGCCCGCTCAGGTCAACGCGAAGGAGGCCCGGTCGACTGCGACATCGGCGACGCGCGGCTCAGGCAGCTGGTCCCACTGGCGGCCATCGAGCTCGCGGCCGCGCGCCTTCGGTCGTGGGCCACCCCACTGCTTGAAGAAGAAGGCGACGTCATCGTCGACGCAGCGATCGCGGAGATCGCGGACCCACGCGGGGTCGATGCGGCGATGCCGCGGCCCGGACTCGCCGCCCGCTATCAGCCAGTCGATATTGGTGAGGTCCAGGCTCTCGAGTGGACCGAGCAGAGGCTCGGCACTGATGAAGCGGACGGCCGCCGGTACCTCGCGAACGGCATCGGCCCGGTGGACGAAGCGACGGTTCTCGATGCTGACGCCGATCCAGACATTGGGAGCCCAATCGAGCCATTCGGCGAGATCGGCGAGGCGGTCCTGGCGTTTGGTGAGGATCTGGAACGTGTGCCAGTGCGCCGCTCGCATCGTCGCAAACACGCTTTCGATGAAGTCCGTTGGGATCGCCTCGTGGAACAGGTCGGACATGGAGTTCACGAAGATCGTCTTCGGCTTGCGCCAACGCAGCGGAACGTCCAGACGCTCGTGCCAGAGCTTCAGGTCGAAGCCTTGCTCGTAGGGATGGCCGGCGACGCCGCGCCAGCGCTCGGCGAAGGTCTTGGCGTAGCAGTGAGCGCATCCGGGGCTGACCTGGGAGCAGCCCGTCACGGGGTTCCACGTGGCCTCGGTCCACTCGATCGCGCTTGTTTGTGCCACGGATGCCCTTTCGGCGCCGAAGATCTCAGCCCTGCTGCGTAATCGAACAAATGTTCGCCTAGGGCTCGGACGACTCGTCGAACCGCATTGTGATGCCCTTGCCCTCCTTGAACAGCCGGACGCCGGGCGGCCGTGTCACGACCAGGTCGCCCGTCTTCTCAGCGGGGGCAAGAGTCTTGGTCTTGAGATGGGTGTCGAGGAAGCGCGACCGCGCCGTGAGCTCCATTGCGGCCTCGACCGTGAAGGGTTCGCCTCCGAAGCGCGCACGAAGCGCGTCCAGCAGCGGGCTAGTGTTGGGTTGTGCACCCTCCGGCTCGCCGAAGTCGAGGCGTTGCTGGCCCGCCGCGACTGGCTTTGGTGCCACGTACCCCTGGCCATTCACGGGGTCGACGCTCCAGAAGCCTTCCTTGATGCTCGACCAGCCCTTAGGGTGGCCGGAGCCTCCGACGATGAAGTAGGCGTTGCTCGGATCCGGCTTGAGGCGGAACGAGCCGACCCATTCCAGCGCGGCGTCCCGTAGCTGCTTCTCAAACAGCGAGAGCAGCTGCGAGGGTCGCTGAGGGCCGTCGAGCACGTCGCGCCAGGTGCTCGTGCCGAAGAAACGATCGAGCGCGGTCTCCTGGCCCGGTCGGTTCTTGAAGCGGTTGACGAACGAGAGCGGCAGGAAGATGAGCGTGTCGCTCTTGGGCTGCTGCACGAGGTCCTTGGTGAGCTCCATCGGCGCGTGTGAGTAGCCGAACGGGTCCAAGAACAAGAACAGAGCGGACGGCTCGGACACCGCCTGCGGCACGTGCTCCTCGTACCGCCCGCACGTGACCGTCCACTGCACGCGATCACTCCAGCCGGGCCCGCGGTCGCGCATCGCGTCCTCGAACTCTTGGAGCTTGGAGGCCAGGATGTCCGCCCGCGCCTCGTTCTTCTCGACGAAGTGCAGGTCATAGCGCACCGGCGACCACCGCTCGTGCAGGTTCGGGTTGGTGCACAGCGCGCGCATCAGGATCAGCGGCGATCCGGAGCCACCGCCGGCGTAGACGCCGGGACCCGCGAAGCCGTCGTAGATCCGCACGAGGCCGCCACCCGGGCGGCTCGCGAAGTACCCCGAGTGGATGCTGATCCACTTGTTGAAGAACGCGCGCAGCAGCTCGTGCTTCGCCTTCGTGTGTTCGTCACGCGTCCAGAGCACCGCTTCCTTCGCCATGGCTCACAAGGATTCCAGCGACACGGGACGTGGACGAGCGGCTCACGCAGCACGCCGTTCGTTCTCGGCCTTGATTGGGACGTCCGGAGCCCGTGCGGGGGCGATCCGAACGCGGCGGGTTTGCTCGGATCTCGAGCGGTGTCCCTTCGGGAACGTCGACAGGCGCCGAGCCTCGAGTCGCCCGCTGTGCGCGTCGACCTCCGAGGCGAACAGCATCCGTTGACGTCCGATGTGCTCGTAGCGCTCCGGCCCCACGTCGGGGTGCCAGCGGTGGCCAGTGAGCTCGCGGTCGGCGGCGGCGATGAATTGGTCTCGGTGGTCGTCGTCCTGGCAGACGAAGAGGACGAACGGGGGTGCGCCTCGGTCGGCGAGGTGGGTGCGCTGCCACCACCAGTTCAGGAAGGCGTCGTAGCGGCGGAACTTCTCGTAGTTTCTGTCGAGCCGGCGGGTGCGGTCGTACTCGACGAGAAGCAGACGCGCTGGTGAAGCCGAGTCGTCACCGGCGACCTCGAGAACCGCATCGGGACACACGGGGCGTGCTCGCGGGTCGCTCAGGCCTTCGGCTGACCAGTCGTCGTCGAAGCGCTCCCCTCGGCGCAAGCCCGGCGGCGGCTCGATCGTGGTCTCTCCCTCCCACTCGAGGAGGCCGTCACCGACGGCCCGCCGGTAGGCAAGCACCCATGCGTTGAGCTGGAGCTCGTGCAGGACGTGGCCGAAGTCGAAGATCAGGCGCTGTCGATGGCGCCGGTTCAACGGGATGAGATCGGCGTGCTGCAGCAGCTGATGACCGGCTGCGCCGAGGCAGTACGTCCAGGGATACGACCCGGTTCCAGGTCGGGAGACAGGCCGGAAACGATCGATGTATCCGGCGCGGAAGAGCTTGAGCAGGCGGCGGTCAGCGGCCTGGATGGACGCAGTCGGCCACCAGAGCTCGCGCAGTTGCGGAGCGCTGATGAACTTGTAGCGCGAGACGTCGTGGACGATCGCGACGTCACGTGGCTGAACTGCGCAGGACACGATCGAGCCACGATCGCTCCGTTCGATCGCCGCGCCGTCATAGCGGTGGACCTCGGCGTAGCTGATCGGCAGATCAGACACTATTGCCCTCGAGTCGTTCGAAGTCGTCCGGGAAGCGCTGCTGGCCGTTGGGGTCTTCGGGTTGCTGGTCTTGGTCGCCTGACTTGGGCCCCGCGGGCGTCGTCTTGTCCTGTGGCTGCACCCTCGAGTCCCGCGGCGGGGGCTCGTCGTGAGCGAGCAGGTCAGGCAATTTGTCCGGGTGATGCCCGCCACGTGCGCGCTGTGCGTCGCGGTGGTGGCCGGCGCGATCGGCCTCGTACAGCGGCTCCATCGGAAGGGTGTGCCCCACGAAGCCGGATCGTGGGCTGCCGCTGGCGATCCACAGGTTGATCGCCTGGTGGACCGGGAGCCGGAGGATGTCGTCGGGCGAGAACCGCAGTCGCTCCTGCTCGTCTTGCTGGATCGAGATGCGATCGGAGTAGACCTCCATCGCCAGGCCGGCGAGAGAGCGTGCGTCCTCCATCTCGCGCATCCGGAAGATCGAGATCGACTGCAGCAACGACCGCACGCCCGAGCGGATGACCTCGTCGCGGATCTGCGCGGAGTACTGCCACGCGAACACGGGCTCAAGGCCCGCGGAACGGCCTTCGGCGAGCATCGTGGCGACCGACGGCGTCAGCACGTTGTGGGCCTCGTCGATGAGCAGCGCCACGCGTCGGCGCTCAGGCTCGGGAACCTCCTGTTGTGCCTGGAGTGCGCGGTGGAGGAGTTGAAGCAACAGGTGGGTGACGAGGATCGCGTTGTCCTCGCCCACGGCTGCCTTCGCGCCGGCGACGATGAGGATCTCGCCACTCTGCAAGACGCCCTCAAGGTCCAGCGGGACGGGATGGCGCAGCAGGGTGTCGATCTCGCGCGTTGAGATGAGTCTCTCGATCTTGTTGCGGGGAGGGTTGAGCGCCTGCGCCGCGTAGCCGCGGTCGGCGATCAGCATCGGGAACTCGCGCTGCCAGTAGCCCTTGGCGAACTGGGCGTCGCTGCGATGCCGCAGCGCCTCGACGACCTTGGCGCGGTACTTGGAGTTGCCGAGTCCGAGCATGCGGTAGACGTGCCAGAGCGTCGGCTCGGGCTCGATCATGCAGACGGCGTAGATCGCCTGGCGCAGGAACGAGTCGGATGCCGCTTGGATCGCGCCGGGCGGGTTGGCCTCGATCAGCGCTTGGAGCAGAACCGCGGCGCGCGTGCCCGGCGTGGCGTCGATCGCAAGCGGGTTGATGCCGATCTCCGGCTCGCCGAGGTCGAGGTAGCGCACCGTCCGGCCGATCGGGGCGAGTCCGAGGCAGAGCTCCGCGAGCGGGCCCTTGGGATCGATCAGGATCACCGCGCGGCCTGGGTCACGGGTGTCGTTGACGAAGTGCCGGGCCAGCACGGAGCTCTTACCGCCGCCCTGGCCGCCTATGAGTGCGTGCCCGAACTTTCGATCCTCAGAAGCGATCGACACAGAGCCGTGCTCATCCTGCATGAGCACCCTGTCGGCGTCGCGGTCGATACCGGCCGGCGCGCTCGCGCGGCGCACCGCAGAGCGCAGGAGGCCGCCGTGCTTGACGCGCCCTCGCGGAAGCTGCCAGAGCGTCGCGAGCTCGGACGTCGAGAGCACACCGGTCCGCAGGCCGGGAATCGGGTTCGGCATCGCGTTTGCAATGCGCGCCTCGTAAACGCCGCGACGCAGTCGCATTTCGCGACGCGCCAGCTCGTTCTCCGAGCGCAGCTGGCTGAAGAGACCAGCGACGCGGCGGACGGACGCGCGGTCCTCGCCGGAGACGCGCAGGTCGAAGAGATAGAGCGTCCGGTGCTGGAGCTCGAGCGCGCCTTTGAGCTCCTTGGCTTCGACGACGGAGTCGATGCCGAGTTCGCCCGAGTCGCGGTGGTCGGCGTGCTGGAGCGCGCGTTCCCGGCGCTTGAGCAGTCGGCGGGCTCGGCGATGCACGAACCCTGCTGCTGGAGTGAGTACGAGCTGCACCGACAGATTGCCGTCGCCCTTGTCCATCAGAGCCACGAGCGATTCGGAGAACGCGTGCTCGTAGTTGCGGGTGGTTTGGATCGAGAGGACGAAGGAGGCGCGTTTCTTGAGTCGGATGAGGCAGTCCGACCACTCGGGCTGGCCGTCAACGCCTCGTAGCTCGACGTCGGGGTAGAGGTCTTCCAGTGGTCCGCGGATCGCCGGCTCGAGGGAGCGGGGCGCGGCAATGGCGAACCGGATCGACGCGTCAGGCAGGCGGTGGACCTCAAGAGCGAGGTGCTCGGGGCCCCGCCGGAGTCGTTCGTACCAGCGCACGCTGATGGCGCCAGCGATGCCTTCGAAGGCCTCCTGCACCCGGTAGGGGTTGGCCAGGTCGTCGCGCCCCAGGCGCAGCTCCCACCGGACCGTTCGTCGCGCCCGGCGGCGGCGATAATGGACGCGGCTCGCGATCCCGGCGATGCTGAGTACCAGCGCGGTCACCGCCACCGGCCCCAGCACGGCGCCGGCAGTAGTGAGCACATCCGTGACATCCCGTGCGGGTCCAGCTTCAGCGCCTGGCTTCGATATGGGCGGCCAGGTGACCTCGTTTCCCTCCTGCAGCTCGCGCCAGGTCCGCGTCAGGTCGTGCGTCGCGACGTACGCCCAGACGAGCAGCCCGGCGGGAAACCAGATGAGCGACACCAGCAAGAGACGCACGCGCAGCGGGGCGCTCACCCGCCACCTCCGAGCGCAACGTACGTCTCGAGCGTCGCGGCGATGATGAGCATCAGCGCGCAGAGCCCCGCGACGATGGCGAGGTCAGCCAGGCCGAGCGGCCGTCGGCTTGTAGACATGTATGCGCCGCCGGCGAGCGACAGCGCGGCGAACTCGATGGGTAGATGAAGTGCGATGGCGGCGGCCACGCGCCCGCCGTAGGCGCCAAGCGCCAGACCGACGAGGCTCGCGTTGGCGGCGAGGACCGTGGCGAGCACGACGTCAGCCAACAGCCGGGCACGCTGCGCCAGTCGCGGAACGACCAAGGCACAGAGAAGCGCGGCTGCGGCAAGCCTTGCGTTGTGCAGGGCGATCTGGAGTGCCGCGGCGGGCGTTTCATCCACGCCCGCGAAGTCGAAGCGCAGGGCGCGCCGGACGTCGTCCGCCAGGCCCGTGAGTGCGACCGAGGCGGCACCGCACACGATCACCAGGGTTGCCGCGCCGGCACAGGCGAGTGCACCGGCTGCGAGGTCGCGGGCGCCTGGCGAGCGGGCCATGCCCCGACTCACCGGGTCCTCCTGAGGACGTGGGCGATGCCTGTGAGTGTGCGGCCAAGGTCAGCCGAGGGGTCCGCGAGATCTCCGCGTGAGACAGCGTCGGAATGCGGTGCGAGCACAAGTCGCTCGCAGCGGTGTGTAGCGAGTCGGCGCAGCGTGCGCACGCTCGCGCTCGGGCGTCGCTCCCCGGCGAGGGCGATGAGGACTTCGTACCAGCGTCCCGGTGTGGGAAGCGCGTCGCTGGCGGCCAGCAGCCGGGCGCGCGCGACGGCGGGCCTGCTGGCCGTGACCGTCCAGAGGATGTGCGTGGCCGCGTCCAGAACCGGTCCGGCCGTGGCCCAAGCCGATCCAAGGTCGACGATGACGAGGCCGTGAGCGGCCCGCGCTTCGCGAATGAGCGCGCTGAGGTCCTCGGGGTCGGGGTCGGCGCTGCGCGCCGGGGCGGAGGCGACGAGTCTGAGCCCAGGCTCGATTTCGACGAACACCTCGGCGGGCGCCTGACCGTCCGCCACGAGCTGAGCGAGCCCGGACAGGCTCAGCGGCGTGGCCTGGCCGGCGAGCACGGCGAGACCGCCTCGGCGCGAGTCGGACTCGGTGAGCAGCACTGGCGCCTGGCTCTCGCGTGCCGCTTGGCGGGCGAGGCATAACGCGAGTGTCGAGGCGCCCGATCCGCCGACCAGTCCGCAGACGGCGACCAGCGGCCCGCCGAGCTCGTTGAAGGCCAGTCCACACGAAGCCGCGCGCGCACGCCGCGCGCGGATCGGCAACGAGATGCGAGCGGCTACGGCTGCGGCTCCCATCGCCTGACTGCCCAGCCGTCGTCGGTGCGCACGACCGTCGCGAGATAGACCCGGTGCCGCGTCCCTTCCGAGTCGGCCCGACCGTGGGCAAGCCGCTCCTCCGAAGCTACGCACACGGCACCCCGCGTGACAGCACCGGGCTTGACGTCGATCGCGACGACCCGCCCGCGCGTCCCGAGGCGGTCGCGACGCAGCGCCCGGTCCTGTGCGCGCAACTGGGCCTCCGCCGCAAGCTGACGAGCGAGCGCACCGGTCGCCAGGCTCGCGAGGCGCCGCTGTTGGCGCTCGATTGTGCGCCAGTTCCAGTTGCTCCACTGCGAGCAGAACGCGCCCAGGGCAGCGCGTGGCGTGCGCTGCGCGTCGCTATTCACTGCAGGCGCGGTGTCGCGCTCTCGCGCGAGTGGCGGACGCTCGTCACCGTACGCCCCCTCGTCGCGAGCCGCGGCGGCAGGCCGGCGCGTGTCGTCCCGGCGACGCTCGTCATCCTGCCTGTAGGGGTCCTGGCAGCCCGCGACGAACGCGACCAGCACCGGCACGACGATCAAGACGCGGCGCGTCATCATCCGCTTCGGCCGAGGTAGGGGCGCGGATCCACGGGACGACCCGAGATGCGCACCTCGAAGTGCAGGTGCGGCCCGAGGCAGTGGCCGGTGCAGCCTGCGAACCCGACGAGCGCGCCGCGCGGCACGATGCCGCCGGTCGGTGTCGGCCCCAGACGCGACTGATGCGCGTAACACGTCGAGTACGGCGGCGCGTGCTCGAGACACGTCAACACGCCATAGCCCGACACCGGTCCGCGCGTCGTGACGCGGCCGGTCGCAGCGGCCAGGATCGGCGTACCGGGGGGAACGGCGATGTCGATGCCCGCGTGCAGCCGTCCCCAGCGCATGCCGAACGGCGAGACCACCGTTCCCCTGACCGGCCAGGCGAGCTCGCCCCCACCGCGGGCCGCGGGCAGGTTCCCGCCGCCGCCCGAGATCGATCCCGCGTCCGTCTGCCAGCCGCGGGCGCGGTCGAGGACCCGGCGAGCATACGCCTCGGCGACGGGGCCGGCGCCGTTGTATGCGCGCACGGCGCTGAACGTCCGGGCGCCCAGCGTTCCGTCTGCGCCATTGGTTCGCAGCAGCGAGCCGGCGGCCATCCCGGCGTCGAAGTCGTCGTACACCGAGGGATGCGGCGCCTGCGGGTGCGGGTAGCGGGCCGGTCGGCGGCCGCGCCGAAACGCCCACCTGTGCCTGTCCCACGTTGACGGCGGGCCGTTGGTCACGTTGAACTGGAACGGCCCCGCACAGCAACCGGCGAAGTTGAGGGCTCGGTAGGTCGTCGGATGCGTCGAGAACGCGCTCTCCTCCTGGTGCACGGACGCAAGCACGAGCCAGTCGAGGCCAAAAGCCGCAGCCGACTGGCGGTAGATCGGCACGAAGGCCGAAGGGATCCCGTCAGAAGCGCTGTCCGTCCCGGGCCCGCCGCTGGACGACAGCAGCGCCAGCGGCGCCACGATGAGCAGCAGCAGGAAGAGCAGCGCGAGCGCCGCGGCCATGACCGCGCGCGGCAGGAGCGACCGGGCGCCGAGCACGGCGCCGGCGGCCTGGAGCGCGGGCACGGCCATCATCGGTGGGCCTCCCAGCCCTCGGCTGCGAGCTGCTCGAGCGCACGCCACGCGTCGCCGTCGCAGGTGTCGAGTACCTGCGTTCGTCGCGGAAGGTCGTTGACCGGGTCCGACGTCGCCAGGCCGTACTCGGTCGGGCCAACCCGCAGAGCGATCGTGCCTCGCCCGCGCGTGCCGTTGATCCAGTAGGCCTGCGAGTAGGAGCGCTTGACGGTCTTCAGCCGGGCGATCGCGCGCACCTCGGCGTCGGAGAGGCGCGCTGCGTCCTTGATGTAGGCGAGTTCGTCCGGCGACTGGCGCAGGAAGAGCTGCTGGGTCGAGTTGCGCAGCAACGCCTTGCCGTACGGGCCGGCGAAGTCGGATAGCTGCTGGGAGATGGCGACCAGGAACAGGCCCAGGTGGCGGGAGCGGCGCGCGATCTCGTTGACCCACTCGCCGGTCGCCCGGCGCTCGACGAGCTTCCACGCCTCGTCGATCACCAGCATCGAGCGGCCGGCGAAGACTCCGCCGTTCGCCTCGCGAAGCCGCTCGAGCCCGCGGGACTCGATGCGGCGGGTCACGTGCTCGGCCAGGACGAAGAGCACTGCGGCCTGGAGCTCGCGCGGCACCTTCCGGGTGTCGAAGGCGACCAGTGGCGCGTCGGCGGGGACGGTGGTCTCCCGGTCGAGGAGATACGCGTAGGAGCCGTCGTCGACGAACGAGGCGATCCGCTCGCCGAGCGTGCGCAGTGCCGAGGCGACCTCCTCGGCGCCGGCCTTAGCTTCGTCGTCGGCGCGGCGGCGGAGCTCTTGGCGCAGCAGTGCCTCGCGCGGGACGATCTCTTCCCGGGTCGCGCGCGCGTAGACGGACCGGATGGCGACTTCGAGCAGGTTGCGCTCGAGCGCGTCGAGGCCGTAGGAGTCGTCGCCGGCACGGTGGTCGCCGACGAGCAGCGCGTGCAGCGCGACGAGGTAGCTGATCTTCTCGATCGGCGGGTTCGCCGGGTCCTCGACGTCCCACGGATTGACGGCGTGGTCGTCGCTGGATGCCCCGATCAACAGGTGCTGTGCGCCTGGCACGAGACGGCAGAGGAACTCGTAGTGGCCGGCGCGATCGAGCACGAATGCCTGCATGCCGTGGGCGAGCAGGCGCGCGACGAGGACGTTGACGAGGAACGTCTTGCCGCCGCCAGATCGCGCGTTGATCAGCAGCGTGCCGTTGTCGTGGGCGGGATCGAAGGGATTGATGAGGGCGACTTCGCGTCCCGGGTCCGTGAACGCGAACGGGATCCCGAGCGGCGAGCCGCAGCCCGTGCCCACCAGCGGCACGGTGTCGCCGACATGACGGGTGACGTACTTGCGCGTCATCCGGGCCAGGTCGCGTCCGAGCGGCAGCGAGGACTGCCACAGCTCGAGCTGGCGGAGCTGTCCAGTGTTCACGCGGGCGTCGGAGGCGGCGATGACCTCGCGGGTAGCCTGCTCGACCGCCTCGGCGAGCTGGACCGGATCGGGATTTGGGCCGCGCTCGCGAATCGACTGGTAGATCGAGACCTCGAACGCCGACGCTCGCTCGTGACCGGAGAGTTCCTTCAGCAGCTCGGAGAACTCCTCCTCCTGGGCGAGCATCTCGTAGTCGGGAGTGCGGCCGCGCAGCTCGGCGCCACGGTTGACGCCGAACAACCGCCGGTGCCGAGCCTTGAATCGAGCGCGCTCACGCAAGCGGTCGAGCGCATGCACGTACACGGTGAGGGTGAACGGCCGCTGGACCTGCATCGCGTCGAGCAGCCACCCGAACTCGGTCGCGTCGGGCAGCGTCGCCACATAGAGGGCCTGCTCGAGGTCGCGGTCGACGCGCAGGTGGCGCTGGTCGGCGCAGTCGATCGCCGAGCCCGCAACGAGCTCCCGCAGCGCATGGGCGGCGCGCGCCGCCTCGCGCGCATCGGTCACCGCGTCGAGCTCGCCGACGAGCTCAAGCCGCTGCTCCTGCGCGGCGGGGCGGCGATTGGGAGTTCGATCCGCCGCCGTCGGGTTGAATCGTCGCCAGAGGAGGTCGAGCACTTCGGGGCCCGACAGCATGTGGGTGGAGAGGTCCAGCGCCTCGAGGTCACCGCGGATGGAGTCGGTCACGTGGAGTGACTCCTGCGCCAGCCGCCGGTGCGACTCAAGCGACCGCTCCAGCGCGCCTGCGGAAAGCCGAGGGCGGCGGACGCGAACGAGTTCGCGCCAATCGATCCGCACGCGCCGATCTGGGACGTGCGGAACGATGACGTAGTAGGCGATGTCGACGGCCGCCTGGGCCTGGGAGTGCCGATCGAGCGACTCGCACAACGCCGCGTGAAGCCGCCGCAGCGCCTGCGCACGCGCGCCCGCTCCATCACGGAGGGCCCGTTGGGCGCGCTCGGCCTCCGCCCGGCTGTGCTCCAGCAGCGTGGGCAGACGGACCGGGGCCGCCTCGACATAGAACTGCAGCGATTGCCCAGCTCCGAGCCGCCCGACCAGCTGGCCGAGGGCGTGGCCGACCTGCTCCCGCTCGGCTTGGGACATCACGAGCGGGTTCTTCGGGGTCACGCGCAGATACCGAACGAAGGCGCCCTCGCGCGTGATGAGGAGACCTTCGCGATCGAGGGCCTCGACCGCGCACAGCTCGCCGGCGTCCGGTAGCGCGACGCTGCGCTCCCGAAGTCTCAGACGTCCCACAGCGGCTCCCGCTCGGCGAGATGAGAGTCCGGACGCTCCTGCGTCGCCGCGGCCAGCTCGCAGCGGACGACGTAGCCGCGCGACGGCTCGCCCGCGCCCGGCAGGTAGCGTCGCGGGTGGCGCCAGTACCGCCACGCGGCCACACCGAAGGCCGCCACCGAGAACTCGAGACCCATGGCGCCGTACGACAGGGCGACCGGCATGCCGGCGCCGACGATCGAGACGAAGACCGTCACGCTCGTGGGGAACGGCGAGACGTACACGCCGAACACCGCCGCGGCCGCACCCGCCACGCTCATCTGCACCCACTGGCCGAGCGAGAACGACCCGAGACGCAGCCTGGCCTCGAGGTGCTTGTAAGTCGGGTGGCGCACGGCTACACCCCTGCTCCCCTGGCCGCGGAGCCCGCCGCCCCACCCCCGAAGCGCCCGGATATGCCTTCAGCACCGCGAGCCGTGCCGCCGGTGCGGACGGCCGCGCGGCCGTACACGAGCGCCCGCGCTGCAGTGTTGCCCAGCGAGGGGGTCAGCCCGGCGAGCATCGCTTGGCGGGCCAGGAGTTGCGGCGCCTTGAACGACACGAACAGCGCCGCGACGGAGACCCAGGGCTTGACGAGCTCGGCGCCGAACGAGCTCCTGAGGGTGAACGCCGACGCGCTCATCACTGCGAAGATCGCGAAGCACAGCGCCCACACGACGGGCCAGAGCAGCACGCCGATGAGCAACTGAAGCCAGGTGCGAGCGAGCCATGAGGTCTCGGGCAGCGGCCAGAGCACGATCGCCAGGGGTGCCGCGACGTAGAGCAGTGCGAGCAGCGTCGCGATGACGATCTTGGTCACCAGCAGCAGCACCAGGAGCACGACCGCGACGACGGCGGCGATAGCCCCGACGCCGAGCGGCGTGAAGCTCGCGACGGTGGCCGCGCCCAGGAGCTTCGCGAGCCCAGTCTCGAGCCCCGGCGCGTGAGTGATCCCGTGGGTGAGGTAGTTCGTCGCGATCGAGAGCGAGCCGAAGACCTCCGGGTAGATGGCGAGTGCGCCGGCCGCCATGCCGCCGCGCGCGAGCGCCTCGACCGCCTCATACGAGCCACCCGACGTGAACCCCGACGCGTAGTACCGGACGCCGGAGACCGTGAGGACGAGCGTGAACAGCGCCCAGGCGGCGACGCTGACGTACGCGCGCAGCTGGTTGAGCTCGCCGTAGTCGCCGCTGTTGGTGTAGACCGGAGTGGCGATCAGCCACTCCACCGCGCGGCGGGTGACCTTCGCCTCGATTCCGAAGAAGGTCTTGAAGAAGAACTCGAAGACCTCGCCGACGAGATCGCCGGCGCTGGGCAGGGCGTCGAGCGGGTTCGGGACGCTGAAGCCCGACGTCAGGTCGATCTGGGCGTGAGCTGCCGGAGGCGAGGACATCAGCGCCATCACGCAACCGAGCCCCACGATCGCCGCGGCAACGGCACGCCTGCTTCGCGGCGACCGCACTACGCAGCGACCGGCTTCGACAGCAGGACGACACCGACTCCCAGCGCGACGAGGCCGAGTACTCGGGCCGCACGCGCGTCACCCGCCATGAAGAGGATCCCGCCCCAGATCAGGCCCAGCACGGAGAAGGCGCTCCCGACCGGGATCGTGTAGTCGGCGAGCCGGTCGATGAATCTCACGAACCGGGCGAATCCGCCGTTGCCCTGTGCTCCGCCACCCGCCGCGGCCCGTAGCGCGGCTTCTGCGGGTTCGGGCGCGACGAGCGCCGCGAGTAGCGTTGCGCCGACAACCGCCGCGGCTGCAGCAACGACGGGCGCCGCGTTGCGCTTCCTCACATCGCCCATCACGGAGACCTCCGGCTTCGTCGCATCACATGAACTCGGGCGGTGCGTCGGCGGGCACCGGCGCAGGAGCGGCCCCTCCGCGACGGGCGGCAGGTGCTGGAGAGGGCAGACTCGGCGTCGCGGGCGCCGCGGGCGTTGCGGGGACCACCGGCCGCCGACGGGTCGGCACGTCGGGAGCAGGGCGCCCCGTCGACGACGAGTCGTCTCGACAGCATCTCTCCGATCGCGCGGGGCGCCGCGGCCGACGCGTGGACGTGTGCCGCCCGCGGCGTCGCCGGGCATCCTCGCGCGGCCGAAGGTTCCGCTTCGTCGCCTCCCTAGAACGAACCCGCGTCTGCCCCGACACCGACGACGAAGCGGCGGGCGCGCGTCGTTCGACGGGAGCTCGTTGCGCCTCGTCCTCTGAGCCAACGTCATGCAGCAGGAGAAGTGCCATAGCAGCGGCGACCATCGCGGCCAGAAAAACGGAGCAACGAGCGACGAGGCCGGCCGCGAGTAGCCGGCGTCCGTCCGCATGGGATCGGCCACGGGGGAGCCGGTCGAGCGAGGCGGTTGCACCCGGGTTCCGCGGCGCACCGCCAACCTCAGCGAACAGGCTCGCCGCGTGCGCTGACGGCGCGTCCGTTCCGGCAGACCCGCGCCGATCCTCCGGCACAACGAAGATGTTCGGTCGCTCTACGGCTACGGCGAGCGCAAAGGTGTCAGCGGGTTCGGCCATCGTCTACCCGTTGAGGAGGGAGCTAGGGGGAAACTGGCCCCGCGACTGTCGTCGGACAGGCCGCGCTCGGATCAGCTGCTCTCCGCCGCGCGACGCAAGCTCAACGCCGGCGACCTCGCCGTGTGACCATCAGCTGGAAGCAGCGACTGCCGACGTTTCCGCGTCCAGGCCGAGCGGAGTGTCCGCGCGACTGCCGGTCCCCGCCAAGCGCTGGAGGGGCCGCCACACGACGGCGGCGCCAGAGCCGCCCGCTGCCTTTCGCGCAACGCAGCAGTGACGGGACGACAACCTCTCATCCATCACTCGTCCGGCGCCGACCGCGGCTTCGGACGTGGGGCGGTCAACGTCCGGGGTCGCGCCGGTACGGTGGGGCAGTGAACCTTCCGTCTCAATCGATGGCGGCCAACACGATCTCACGGCTACGGCGGGTACCGCTTCGGGAGGTGTGGCAGCACGAGGCTCGTGGCTTCACCACCTGGCTGGAGCGGAACACGGACGTCCTAAGTGAGACGCTCGGCCTCGTCATCGATAACGTCGAACGCGAGCGCTCGGCTGGCAACTTCAGCGTGGATCTGGTGGGCGAGGACGCGGCCGGGAACCAAGTCGTGATCGAGAACCAACTCGAGCGCAGCGATCACGATCACCTGGGCAAGCTGATCACGTACCTGGCTGCATTCACGGCTAGGACGGCGATCTGGATCGTGGCGGACCCGCGCCCTGAGCATGTCGGCGCGATCACGTGGCTCAACGAGTCCGTCGAGGCGGACTTCTACTTGGTCAAGGTCGAGGCTGTCCGGATCGACCAGTCTCCAGCGGCGCCGCTCCTGACGCTGATCACCGGGCCGAGCGCCGCCGCCACGGAGGTGCGTGCACAGAAGCAGGAGCGTGCAGAACGCCACGACTTGCGTCAGGCGTTCTGGACCGGCCTGCTTGCCCGTGCTCGACCCTCGACGGGGCTCCACTCTGCCGTGTCCGCGAGCACCAGCACCTGGCTCGTCGCAAGTGCAGGGCAGCGGGGCCTCCTCCTGTGCTACATCGCGCGACAGCACGACGCGGCTGTGGCACTGGTGATCGATCGGGGCGACGCCGCTGAGAACGCCGCGCTCTTTGAGCGGATCCGACACGACCAAGAAGCCATCGAGAATGAGTTCGGCGGTCGACTCGACTGGGACCCCGCGGAAGGAAAGCAGCGTTGTCAGGTCGGCGCGAGGGTCTCCGCCGGTGGGTACCGCGACCCAGAGGAGAACTGGCCGGTCATCCAGGACAAGCTCATCGACACCATGGTGCGCTTTGAGCGCGTCCTCCGACCCCGGATCCACGCACTCACGCTCGCGGACTGAGGCGCCAGAGCTCCGAGATCGTCCACGACCCGCGAGGCGCGGCCCGGCCGGCATTGCCTGCGGAGACCGCAAAGCGGCAAAGCGGCAGTCTCGACCCTGCGCTCTTGGTCGGGGATATTGAGGGAGGATCTCGGGCGCGCGCCGCCAGAAACGCCCACTCGTCGCGGCGGGGGAGTCGGTGAAGCGGCTTTCGCTCGGCCCAGGGGACGACGATGTCATAGCGCGGACTCGGCGAGACTGCAGCGGTCTGCCGGTGGAGCACGGTGTGCCAGAGGGCGAAGGAGCGATTGGACGCAGCTGAATCCATCAGGGTTCGCCGAAACGCGAAGCAAGCCGATGCCCGCATTCTCACTGCGTCGGCGAAATGCTGGACGGATGTCCATTGCCGGGCATCGGGAGTCGGCCTAGGATCGCAGCTGGGCCCAAGTGCTCAGGGACTTTGAATGCGGCTCTGTACCGCCTGCCTTCACATCGACGACCGGACCATCGAGCACTGTCCTCGCTGCGGGGAGAGCGCGTTCGCGAGAGTGACCAAGAACGGGGACGTCGTCAGCGTTCCTGGCGAGGCAGGCATGCCCTGCCAGTGCTGTCTGGAGACGGAGCAGCAATTGCAGCTCCGCTACTACCGCCGAGTCCTGGGACTGCTGATCATGGACCGGGTCTGGGGCGAGGCTGGGTACTTCTGCGGCCCGTGTCGTCGCAGGCACTTCGCCAAGAACATGGCCTTCACCCTCGTGTTCGGTTGGTGGGGCGTGATCGCGATGGTGTTCCGCAATCCCTACGCCATCTTGGTAAATCTCTGGGCGCTGTTCCGGCCGCCCTTTGGCGCCGGCGAGTTCGGCGCCATGAATGCAGACGAGATTCGGCAGGCGGCCGCCAGAGAGCAACAGCGCGAGCAGCGCCTGGCAGACGTCTATATGCGCATGCCAGGCTGGATGGAGACGCTGACCGAGGACGACATTACGCGAGTCCTCGCGAACGTCGACTACTACGCGACGCTGGACGTCTCCCGCTCGGCGTCGCATCGCGAGATCAAGGCGGCTTGGCGTGCGCAGGTGAAAGCGCATCACCCTGATCGCGTCGGTGCGACAGGACACGAGCGAATCGTTGCGATCAACGACGCTTGGCAAGTTCTCGGGGACGAGCGCCTCCGCCATGCCTATGACCACCGCGAGGAGCTGCTTGGGTTCCTTCACGAGACGGAGGCCGTCGCATCGGAGTTCGACGAGCAGGACGCCGATGAGGACATGGCGATGGTCGTCGGGTGCGTCGAGTGCCGGCTTGCCTTTGAGTCCTTCGACGATGCCGCCGACCACGTCGATGCCGTGCACCCGCACGTCGACTACCACGACATCCTGGTTTCCCTCCTAGACGACGAGGACGCCGAGCCAGAGCGCGATCGCGCGTCGAACTCGCCGCGGTGGCGCTGCAAGGCGTGCCCACGGACCTTCAGTGACTATGACCTGGCCGTTCAACATGCCGACCATGCGCATCCGGAACGAGTCACGGTCGATCCGAGAGCCGCGGTGGAGGCAATATGAGCCGATTCTGCTCTCATTGTGGTGAGCAGGTACGCGGCGATGATCGCTTCTGCGTTAAGTGCGGTGAGGAGATAAACGCCGGCGCCCAGCCGAATGACGTGAACCCTGGGTTTCGTGCGCCGGACCATCTGCACCGTCGCGCCGGCGGCTTCCTCGTTCGGCACGCGCGCGGACTCATGGCTCTCGCCGTCGTTGCTGCCATAGCGGTAGTGGCGGCTCTTTCCGGCTCGTCGAACGAGACAACTCCCGGTCCTGCCGACTCGGCGCCAGCGTCCGAGGTCGCCGCTGAGAAGGACCGCCAGCAGACAGGGCGGACGAAGGATGGCGCGGCGACGACGACGTCCGAGGATCCTGCCGCTGACCGTGTCATCAAGGCCAAGGGTGCAGACGGCAAGACATACCGTTGCGACATAGGGATCATCGACCGCGTCAATGCGGCCAACGACCGTGTGGACCGACGAGAAGAGGTGTTGAAGGCTCGGCGTGCGGCGGTGCGAAGGCTCGAGAAGCAGTACCCCAACGGCGAAGCGCCCGGCGATGTGGTCGACCGCTACGAGGATCTCCTCGCCCGCGCCAACGCCCAGGTCACATGGACAAACAAGGCAATCGACCAGTACAACCGGGTACTGCGCGACGCCTGCGACCCGGCGTAGCACGTGCGGACCTCCGCTCTCTACGGCGCCGTCATGGCGCTCGCTGCCATCGCCGCCGTTGTGCTCGTCGGCGTTAGCGTTCATGAGTTCGACTACGCCGCCGACCATCCCTACCGATACGGGCCCGCCAAGGTGATCGCCTGGACCGCTGGAGCCGGCGCCCTTCTCGCTATCGCGGTCGGCCTACTCGCCGGAGCGCTACTCCGCCAGGGCCACTCCTCGAGCTGACGCCGCCAGGGTCTCGCCGCTGCTCAAGCAAGTATCGGGTTGTCGCGCAAGGCGCAAGCCGGTTCGGACGCATACCGCCACGTGAGCGAACCCTGCTGGATGATTTGGTGGTGTTCGTCCGCCGCAGTCGCAATTGTTCGTCGAGGTTGCTTACGCTGAGCCTTCAGTCGTATCGACGGTGCTGACCGACCTCTCTATTCGTGGTTCCCGAGTCCCACAACGCTTCACTTGAGCGGGACGAGCTGATTGCTCGGACGCTGCGGCCTGCGCGCAACGTCGTGCCGGTGCTCGGCGCCGGGATCAGCGAGGGAGCCGAGCTTCCGGGTGCGTTGCTGCTCGGCCAACACCTCCTCAAGGTCGGCGAGTTCGTCGACCGGAGGCGGCCGTCCGCCACCGCACTGTTCGACATCGTCGACGCCTTGGTGCCGGCGTGGCGGAGCGCCTGCTTGGGGGAGGCGGTCGCCAAGTTCGTCGCAGTCGAGCCCCCGACGACCAACCCGATGGCGCAGGCGCTCATCGATGTGCCGTCGCAGTTCATCGTCACCCTCAACTACGACCTGCTGGTCGAACGGACGGCCGTGGCGGCCGGGCGGCCCGACCCCAGGGTGCTGGTCAACGTCCCGGCCGACCTTCGGGAAGCACACCGGTTGCTCGTTCGTGGCCCTTGGCCGCCGGACCGGCTGACCGTCCTTCACCTTCATGGCGTCGTGACAGCGCCGGAGACGATCGTTTTAGACAGCGACTCCTACCAGGACCTCGTCCGAAATCCTGACGTCCAGGCAGTGCTCAGCGAATTGGCGCTGCACCGTACGATGCTGTTCTACGGCACTACTCTCAACGAGACGTACCTTCTGGCAACGCTCCAGGCGCAGATCAATCGGGCTGAACACGTCCTGGTCTGCCGATCTGGGCAAGAAGGGGAGTTGACCGGCGGCCGGCTGTCGATTTCGTTCGCGCGCCACAGCATCCGGATCGCGACCGTCCCGACCTTCGATGACCTGCCCGGGCATCTCGCCCAGCTGAATCTGACTCGGGATCAGCCTGCGACCGGCGGCGCACGGACGGCCGGCTCGCTACCACCCGCCGGCCCATACATCGCGAACGAGTTCAGCGACCGACGCAGGCCGGTCAGCGACGAGGAGCGGATCTTCGCACTACTCGGAGACGACGAATACGACAACCCCGCTGAGATCACCGAGGCGAACGTGGCAGCCGGGCATCGAACGCTGGTGCTCGGAGGAGTGGGGACCGGGAAGTCCGAACTGCTCGCCCATCTTGCTCGAACCAGCCGGCCCGACCGGCCAGGAGTGCTGATTCGTCTCGGCGATCAGAAGTTCACCGGAGGAAGGCCCGAACGGGTGCTCGGCCGCTGGGCGCAAACGGGATGGAGCGCGAGCGGCGATGTCACCGTCACCGCCGACGCCATCGAAGGCGGGTCGATGCACTTCCTGCTCGACGGCCTTGACGAAGTGCCGTCAGCCGAGCAACAAGCCGCTGCGAATCTGGTCGTCGACCTCGCTAACCGACTGCCGCAGCATGCGTTCACCGTTACATCCCGGCCGGTCGCCGCCGCCTCCACGCTAATCGACGCCACCATCGAAGGGCGCCCTGGCTGGGAAGTGCTACAGCTTGAGCCGAGCTCGGCTTGGCAGTCCCGGTACCTGACGCATCGCGGCGTCTCGTTCGAGGACTTGATGACCGCCCTGCCCGAGCTTGGGGATATGCCCGAGGTCCTCACTACCCCGTTCTTCCTCTCCCGGGTGGTCGACCTCTACTCAGAGGGCCGGCTCACGGGTCTGAAGGATCTCGGAGAGTTGCTCGCCGCGCTGATCGACACGCTGCTCCAACGTGAGGAGCCGTTGCTCACCCTCGATCCTGCGGAAGTCCGAGCCTGGCTCCACAGCGTCGCGCTTGCGGGGCTACTGGCAGGTCGTCGATCCTTGCTGGCGTACGAGCTCGACCGGTTTCCGCTGCCCGACGGCGCCGCCGGCAGCCCGCGGGAACTGGCGGAGATGCTCGTCCAGCGTCTGCTACTGGCCGAGCACGCTGGGGTGTACCGATTCGCTCACAGGATTCTTGGCGAGCAACTGGCAGCCGAGGCGCTTGGCGACCGCGAACCCACCGCGGCACTGATGGACTGCCTCGTCCCTCGGCGCAGCGACGCGATCGCCGCGGTGCGCGAGGACGCGCTGGTCACGGTCACGCTCGTCTGCCTTCGCGCGGCCGATTGGCGACGGGCCGTCGCCGAACGCGACCCCCTGGCCGTTGCCGCAGCGACCCCGAACGACGCGAGCCCGCAGGAGCGCCGCCAGGCTGCCGAGCTGCTCTGGGGCGTCTACACCGAACGTGCGATCTGGATGAGGCAGCGGGGCACGTCTGCGCTGCTGGACCACGCGTCAGCCCTTGGTCGTCTGATCGACAAGGATCCCGAGTCGGAGATCGCCCGTCGGGTCCGGGCCGCAATCCACCCTGGTGAACGTGAGCAGCAGGGAAACGCAATCAACGCCTGGGTGCGAAGCCGCCCGAAGGGGTTCGTCGAGGACCTCCGAAAGGTGCTCGCCGACCATGGCCGCGACGGCGTGGTGCATCGCCAGGCCGCATCCGCCGCGTTAGACGGCGGCTACACCGAGCTCCTCGACGAACTTGTACAACTCGTCGAGACCACGCCCGATAGCGCGGTGCAGCAGGGCGCCGGGCTCGCCCTCGTGCAGCTACTCCCGGCGGAGCGGCGCCTCGATCTGGGGTTGCGGCTCATGCGCACGCAGGAAGCCGACCTGGTATTGACCCGTCTGGTCGCTGAACTGAGCCCGCGCGAGCTGATCCTGATGGCGGCGGCCTACGAAGGCGAAGACCCGTCTTGGGATAGACGGCTAAAGAGAAAGCTCGCCGAGGCGATCGCGAAGGTGGCCGAGGATGCCTGATCCAGAGCTGATCGCGGCGGCGTGCAAGGCCACGATCCTTTGGCGGCTCGACGTCCGAGCGGCCGCGCGGCTCAGTCGTCACGATCCTCCTGCTGCTGTGCGCGGCATCGCCGAGGCGATGCAGCAGGGAGCCGAGTGGTGGCACGTCATCGCGCTCACTTCCCACCTGACCCCAGAGGATCTCCGAAACGGGGGGCTCGACGAGGAGGTCATCCGACGAGTCGAAGCCACTCAAGCCGCCGCCTGCGCTCGCGAAAAACAAGATCCCGATGCCTTCGCCGACGCGGAGGATGAGCCGCCTCTCGAGCTCGCGCCGCCTCCGAACCTGACCGAGCTGGTGATGGGTACGCCTGAGGACACCGACGGGCCGCTGCTGCGCGGCCACCGGACCCTGTCCGGGCACGTCAACGACCTCGACGCGCAGCACCGCGCACGGCTCACGGCGCGGATCGCTGCCTGGTGGCCGGAGAAACCGTACGTCGAGACGATCACGTGGATCGATCATGGCACCTGGCGTCAGGAGTACGGGTCGGCGGCCTGGTTGGCGTACGCCTCGGCGCTCGGCCTGACAGTGACCTCCGAGCAATGGGCGCAGGTTGCGTCCTGCGGGGTCCTGTTCGACCCTCAGCGTCTTTGGCTGCGCGAGCGGTCCACCGTGGACGGACAGCTACGTGCCGCCGAGTTGCTCGCCGGCGTCGCGAACCCGGCGCGGTGGCTGGGTCTCTTCGACTGTTGCAAGGATCCGCTCGCCGAGCCAATCATGCAAGCCGCGTCCGACGCGCTCCGCGCCCATCCGTCTGTGCCGAGGTCAATCACGGAAAGCGAAGACCTCCGCGCGCGCGAAAAGGTCATCGGACGGCTCGTGGCCAACGGCCGCGCCGACCTGGCGCTGCGGCTGGCAGAGCAGCGCCCCGACCTCGAAGCCTCCTTTGATCGCAAGCTCGCAGAGCACGGTGACGCCGACGCGCAGGTCCGCCTTGCGAGCGGTCTCGTCGCCCGGGCGGCGGATGGCGAATCGCTCGTCCACGAGGATTTCGGGTGGATGGATGCCGTGGCGGACGAGCGGCTCCTGGGACCGTTGTTCGAGCTACTCGGACTGGTGTGGAGAACCAGCGACAAGCCGGTTCCCCGGGTCTCGTCCGGCAGCGGCCTGCATGACGTGACTAACCCGGTGATGGCGGCAATCAAGACCGTGGGCGGCCGAGCCGCTATCGATGGTTACGACGAGCTCCTCGCCCGCGGCGGTGACATGCGCTGGCTACGCCATCAGCGCGAAGAGATAGCGGCGTCCGCGCTTCGCATGGACGGCCTCGAGGCAGCGGAGGCTGCCGCGGCCGAAGCCAACATCCCTGTCCTGCCCGTCGTGGCGGAGAACGATCCGGTGTGACTCGGCTGGCGTCGACCCGCTCGATGAGGGCTGCCGCACTGGCTGCTGCGTCTCGCGCAAAGCGACAGTCGCGCTATAGCCCACCGGACCGCTCCCTGGAGTTGACCCGGTTTCGTGGACACCTGAGCGCTTGGGCCGCTGGGCCCGGGCAGGAAGGATGTGTTCATGCCATCGAGTCGTCCCCCGTATTCGTCGGAGTTCCGGCGCCAGGCCGTCGAGCTGGTGCGCTCGAGCGGGTCGTCGATCCCGCAGATCGCCGACGAGCTCGGCGTCTCGCCGCAGTCGCTTAGGAACTGGGTCAAGCAGACCGGGTTGGACCGCGGTGAGCGCCGCGACGGGCTGACCAGCGACGAGCGCGAGGAGCTGCGCCGGCTGCGGCGCGAGAACCGCCGCCTGACCCAGGAGCGCGAGATCCTCAAGGCGGCCGCGGCTTTCTTCGCCAGGGAGACCGATCACCGGTGATGATGTGCTTCCGGCTGATCGACGCGAAGCGAGCACAGCATCCCGTCTCCCTGCTGTGCGAGGTGCTCGGCGTCAGCCGCGCCGGCTACTACGCCTGGAAGCAGCGGCCGGCGTGCGCGCAGCGGCGACGCGATGACGAGCTGCTGGGTGAGATCCGGGCCATCCATGACGAGAGCAAGGGCACCTACGGCTGGCCGCGGATCCACGCCGAGCTGCGCCACCGCGGCACGCGCATCTCGCGCAAGCGTGTCGCCAGGCTGATGCGCCAGGGCGGGCTGTCGGGCATGGTTCGGCGGCGCAAGGGCCGCACAACGGTCTCGGTCCCGGGCATCGCCACCGCGCCGGACCTCGTGCGTCGCGACTTCGCGCCGAGCGCGCCGAACCGGCTGTGGGTCGCCGACCTGACCGAGATCGCCACCTGGGAGGGCAAGCTCTACCTCGCCGTCGTCGTGGACTGCTTCTCGCGCCGCTGCGTCGGCTGGGCGATGGCCGAGCACATGCGCGCCGAACTCGTCGTCGAAGCGCTCGAGATGGCGCTCTGGCACCGCCGCCCCGACGTCGGACTCGTTCACCACAGCGACAGGGGCGGCCAATACGTGTCGCTGATCTTCGGCCAGACCGCGCGCGCCGCCGGCATCGACATCTCGATGGGCGCCAAAGGCTGCGCGCTCGACAACGCCGTCTGCGAGGCGTTCTTCGCCACGCTCAAGAAGGAACTCACCCGCCGGCGCTCCTGGCCCACCCGCCGAGAGCTCCAGAGCGCCGTGTTCGCGTGGATCGAAGGCTGGTACAACCGCCGCCGGCTGCACTCCACGCTCGGCTACCTCTCGCCGCTCGACTACGAGAACAGAACTCTCATGACCGGCGGTGCCAGTCTCGCCGCTTCGCGGCTCGCGCCCACATCAGGGATGATCAAGGAGAAGGCTGCGTAGACCAGCCCCAACGTGTCCACCGGAACGGGTCAAGTCCACCTAACGACACGTCCACCGTCCAGCGGCCCGAGCCATCGCAGGCGCCTTTGAGCGACAGCCTCCGTCCAAAGCGGAAGCCGATGATCTTGCTGTAGAGCGTCGTGCGGCTCGCGCTACGAGTGGCTGCGCCTGACGACGGAAGCTCGAACTCGCGGTATCTGAGTGCTGGATCGACATTCCGCTCGAACGGAAGGAGCTTGGGCCTTGGGCACTTCATCGCGACCCAGATCGCGTCCTCGTCCGCCTTCTTCGGGCTCGCGTCGGTCGTCTGGAAGAGCGCGCCCTTCGCCTGATGCATGGGCAAGAGGGCGCGCTCCTTGTCGATAACGTCCTGAGACGCCACAGCAGCCGCGGAGCCTTTAGAGCGACACCTCGCGCCGGGTGATTCGCCAGGTGCCGATCAGGAGCGGAAGTAGCATCCAGAGTGCGAGCGCGGTGCCGGCGTGTGCCCATTGGGTGGCGCTCATGACCTCCTCCTGCATCGGGCTGAGGGCGCGCGCGGTGGATACCCACGGGGCGATGTCGGCGAAGATGGACAGCGAGACCACCGCCATCCACGCCATCGGCAGCGGGAAGAGGAGGACGATGGCGGGCGCCGAGGCGAGCAGGATTGCGCCGAACGCGACGCCAACGACCATCCCGGTCGTCAGGTAGACGGCGGACTGGCCGATCAGCGGCGCGGCGTCCGCCCAGGTCCCTTCGACGCCCGGCGACGCGACGAGCACACCCGCGGCGACGACGGCGACGGACATGACCAGCGTCGCGACGGCGAGGACGAGGCTCGCGATCAGCTTGGCGCCGAGGACGCGCGAGCGCACCGGGACCAGCGCGAACGTGATCAGCCCGGTGCGCTGGGACCACTCGGAGGTGACGAGCAGGATGCCGAGGACCGGCAGCAGGATGGCCGCCGGCTGAAGCCCGACGTTGAGGACGGACTGGAATGTGAGGTCCGCCGCGTCGCCGACGACGCAGGCGACGATCACGGCGACGACCGTGATCGCCACCGTCGCGACCTGCAGCCAGAAGCCGGCCCGGGTGTTGACCATCTTGCGCAGCTCGACGGCGACGAGGCGGCCGAGGCCGGGGCGCGCGTGGACGCCGGCGGTGTCCGCCGGGATCGGTGCGGCGAGGGTGGTGGTGCTCATGCGGTTGCTCCTGCCAGCTCGGGGTGGATGGAATCGGTCTGCGTTGACGGAGTGCTTGCGCCGGACGTGGTGAGCTCGAAGAAGAGGCGTTCGAGGCCCGCGTCCTCGGCCGGGGCGAGCCGGCGCAGCACGACGCCACCGGCCAATGCCGCGCGGGCGACGACGTCGGGCTCGGCCTCGACCAGCCGCCGGTCGCCGTCGGCGGGGTGGATCACCAGGCCGGCCTGGTGAAGCGCGGAGTCGAGCCCGGCGAGATCGGCGGCCTCGACGATGGTCCCGCTCGCGGTGAGCAGCTCGGCGCGGGTGCCCTGCGCCTGGATCCGTCCGTCGCCGATGATCATCATCCGGTCGGCGACGGCCTCGACCTCGGCCAGCAGGTGCGAGGAGAGCAGCACGGTGCCGCCGCGGTCGGCGAAGTTGCGCAGCAGCGCCCGCATCCAGCGCATGCCCTCCGGATCGAGGCCGTTGGCGGGCTCGTCGAGGATCAGGACCTCGGGGGCGCCGAGCAGTGCGTGGGCGAAGCCCAGGCGCTGGCGCATGCCGAGCGAGTACTTGCCGACCCGCCGCCGGGCCGCCGTCTCGTCGAGGCCGACGAGCTCCAGCAGCGTGTCGACGCGCTGCGCCGGCACGCCCATGGTCTGGGCGGACACGGCGAGCGCCTCGCGGCCCCGGCGCCCGGCGTGTTGCGCCGACGCGTCGAGCAGGATCCCGACGCGCCGGCCCGGGTTGGGCAGGTCGCGGTAGCGCCCGCCGAGGACCCGGGCCTCGCCGCTGTCGGGCTCGGAGAGGCCGGCGAGCATCCGCATCGTCGTGGTCTTGCCGGCGCCGTTGGGGCCGAGGAAGCCCGTGACGGTGCCCGGCTCGCAGCGGAACGAGACGTCGGAGACGACGGCGCGCCCGCCGAGCTGCTTGGTGAGTTGTTCGGTTTCGATCATGCCTGCAGACTCGTGGCCGGCCGGGTTTGCAACCACGGTCCGCGGGCTACGCTCGCCGAGCCCGGCGGCGGTGGCAGACAACGACTTTGGTAGGGGGTCGTCGCCGTGGCGCTCGCCTAGCCTTGACCCTCGAGCGATGGCACGCCAGGCGACAGCACGCTTTACCGATGGCCTGTCCGGCTGGTTGCGCTCCGCGCTGCCCGGCGTCGTGATCGACGCCCCCGACGAGGAGCGTGGCCGCCGCGACCGCGTCGTCGACGCGACGATCTACCTGGGCGCGTTCGCGATCAGCGCCGCCACCCTCGCGGGCACTTGGGAAATGCACTCGCCCTGGCTGCGCGTCGTGGCCGTCGTGGTCGGGATCGCGACGCTCGTCTCGCTGCACTGGCGGCGCACCCACCCAGCCGCCGTCGGGATCGGCATCGGGGCGGTCTCGCTCGTGATCCTCACGGCCTCCGGCGCGAACCTCGCTGCCGCCTTCAACGCCGCGATCCGGGCTCGTGGCCGTGATCTGGCCATCATCGCCGGGCTCCTGATCGCCTGGGCCTTCGCGAGCCCGCTGCTCTACCCCTCCGCCGGTAGCTACTGGGCCAACGCGGGGGCCTGCGTACTGGTGACGGGCGTCGTCCTCGGCTGGGGACTCTTCGTACGCGCGCGGCGACAGCTCGTGCGATCGCTGCGTGCGCAAGGCGATCGCGCCGCGGACGAGGCCCGCGCGGCCGAGCGGCGGCGGATCGCGCGCGAGATGCACGACGTGCTCGCCCACCGCCTCTCGCTGCTCTCCGTGCACGCCGGCGCGCTCGAGTTCCGCCCCGACGCTCCGGCCGGGGAGGTCGCCGAGGCGGCCGGCGTGATCCGCGAGAGCGCGAAGACGGCGCTCGAGGAGCTGCGCGGCGTGATCGGCGTCCTGCGCGAGGACGGCGGCGAGAGCCTGACACAGCCACCCCAGCCGACGCTCGCCGACCTCGCCGCCCTCGTCGAGGAGTCGCGGGCGGCCGGGATGCGTGTCACCGCCCGGATCGATCTGGGCGACGCGGCGCCGCCCGCCGCCGTCGGCCGCACCGCGTACCGGATCGCTCAGGAGGGTCTGACCAACGCACGCAAGCACGCGCCGGGAGCGGCCGTGACTCTCACCGTCCGCGCGCCCGACGGCGACCTGCAGGTCGAGGTCCGCAGCCTCGCGCCGGTGGCCGTCGCGTCGGGATCGCCGGTGCCCGGGGCGGGGACCGGCCTGATCGGGCTCGCCGAGCGCGTCACGCTCGCCGGCGGCGAGCTCGAGCACGGCGTCGACCCCGACGGCGCGTTCGTCGTGCGCGCCCGCCTGCCGCGATGATCCGCGTCCTGCTCGTCGACGATGACGCGCTCGTGCGCTCCGGCCTGCGGATGATGCTCGCCGGGGCGGCGAGCCTCGAGGTGGTGGCCGAGGCCGCCGACGGCCGCGAGGTGCTGGGGGCGGTCGACCTCCACCGGCCCGACGTCGTGCTCATGGACATCCGCATGCCGCAGCTCGACGGGATCGCGGCCACCCGCCTGCTCGCCGCGCAGCCCGACCCGCCCGCCGTCCTCGTGCTCACGACCTTCGACGCCGACGAGCTCGTCCTGCGCGCGCTGCAGGCCGGCGCGGCCGGCTTCCTGCTCAAGGACACCCCGCCGGCGGAGATCGTCCGCGCGATCGAGCTCGTCCACGCGGGCGACGCCATGCTCTCCCCCACCGTGACCCGCCGGCTCATCTCGATGGTGGCCGGCGACTCGGACGCCGGCGCCCGCGCCGAGCATGCCCGCGAGCGACTGGCGACGCTCAGCCCGCGCGAGCGCGACGTCGCCTTCGCCATCGGCCTCGGCCATGGCAACGCCGAGATCGCCGCGACGCTGCACCTCTCCGTCGCGACGGTCAAGGGCCATGTCTCCCGCCTCCTCGACAAGCTCGAGGTCGACAACCGCGTCCAGATCGCCCTGCTCGTGCAGGCCGGGCGCGAGCAATAGGGTCACACGTAGCCAAGCGTTCTCCCATGCGCCGCTGCCAAAGCCGGCGAGCGAGTAGTGGCGAGCTCAGCTCGTCACAGACGGCGCTCACAGCGAGGCTAGCCGCAACCAGCGTGCCGATCACGGCGGCCGTGACACCGGAACGTCGTCCGTCACGACCCGGGTGGCCAGCGTCGGTCAGGCCGCTGCGAACCGAGACCAAGGCCGCGCTATCGCTTTCCATGGAGGCTGTCGCGTAAATCCGCCCGACGACGTCGCCGCCGAGAGGCGAAGCCCTGGAGGGCGTTCTAAGGGCTTGCGAGGAGTCTCCGAGGCAAACCAGTCGCCGGGAAACGGGCCTCCGCGCCGCGCTCTCGATTTATGCGACAGCCTCCATGCGACTCGACACTCCCGTCGCCGTGCGTGGCCGCATCCTCGTGCTGCTGCTTTCGTCGCCGGAACGAGCGCGTAGTGGGGGCGAGGAGCTGGCACCCGCTGTGGGCGAGCAGGGCAGCCCGCTCGTGCTCGCGACTCGTGCTCGCATCCGAGCCGAAGCAAGCGCTCGACGACCCCCTCGCATGGCGAACTCAACGGTATTGGCGCTAGGCCGAGTGGTGTCCGGCCTCGCCGCCCGCAGCGACGGCCGGCTCAGTGGCGAGGCAGCCAGCGGCGCGGTCCACTGTCCTCCCCGAGGTGGCGGCGCAGGGCGGCGTGGCCTTCGGTGATCCGTCGGTTCACCGCGGTGTAGCTCGCGCTGGTGAGCCGCATGATCTCCTGGTAGCTGTAGCCGAGGCCCTTGAGGTAGAGCGCTTCGCGCTGGGCCGGCTTGAGCGCGTGCATGGCGTGGAAGCGCTCGATGTGCTCCAAGCGGTCCAGCACCTTGTCCTCCGTGCCGCGGTGCTCGGTATCGGCCGGTTCGGGCAGCTCGCCTTCGTCGTGGACACCGAGCGGTCCGATGAACGTCCCGGCGAGCGTTGCCTCAGCCGTGGAACCTTGTCGCCATGCCTCGTGGACGGCGACGGTTGTCAGCCACCCAAGGCCGCTCCGGTCCAGCGTGATGTCCGGACGGCGCAGCAGCGTCGCCCACGCGACCTGGCAGGCGTCATCGATGATCTCGTCGCCGACGCGCTCGACGCGGCGGCGCACCGCACGGCGGACGTGGTCGGAATGAGCGGCGAAGAACGCGCCGACCTGATCGCGGCGCTCGGGGCTGCAGGTCACGGCCTGGCCTCCTGGGTGCTCGGTGCGGTCCGGGCCTCCAGGGGCGGGTCCTGAGGCTCACCTCCCTCCCCCGGAAGGTGAGGCCGAGACAGGCGGCGCGCGCAGCGAGTCACCCGAAGGGCGGCCCGCAGGGCCGAGCCGGCGCAGCCGGCTTGACGGAGCGAGCACGGCGCCTACGCTGCCTGCCCCTTCCGGGGGAGGATTCGCCCGCGCTACCGGCGGCGGGCCCCAGCTACACCCAGGGCTGTCCAACGGCCGCCCACCGCCGTCATCGCGTGGTCACGACAGCGCCGACTCGGCGCCGACGTTACGGTTGCCGGTGCATGGAAGTCCTGCATCTCCGCACGCGGTGCGGCGCGTTCGCGTACCGAACTCGGCGACCGTAAGCGGCTCCGCGTTCGACGGCACCCGCCCATTGCGGATGCTGTTCGACGAGGGGCTCGCTGCTGGCGATGCCGTTGAGTTGCTGCGCGGCATGGCCCACCATGAGCTCGTCAAGGCCTACTCGACGCGGCAGACCGAAGGGATGACGGCGATTGAGCTCGGCGACCCGATCGTCGAGCGCGACGTCATCCCGTATCGGTACGGGACCGTGCGCAGCGCCATCCCGGTCGCGGGCCAGTGGCAGCGCTTCGCGGATCGTGTCGCCGCTCAACACGGCGTGGCGCGCGACGAGGCCATGCGCGTGCTCGTGCGCGCCCAGCTCGCCGGGGTCTCGGCGTCGACGCCTTCGTCACCGAGAGCGTGGTCGCACTCGAGCTGGCGCCGCGCGGCGTGGTGCAGGACGCGAATCCCATGCTTCCCGCGGAGGCGACGGCGATCGTCGGCCTATTCCTCCGGTCGCGTAGCGACTTCACGATTGCCAAGGGGGCGACGTTCTCGGACGGCGTCTCACGCGGGCTCTTCTACTGGATCCTGGCGCGGGCGCTCCTCGGTTCGGCCTGGCGATGGTTCTCCGCCTGCGTGGCTTCGTCGACTGCGACCGGTGACGACGCGCTGACGTACCTGGGTCAGTCGGCGCTCCAGCGGTTCGATCGGCTGCTGCGAGCTCGCGACGCGATCCTCAGACAAGCGCAGCTCCCGCCGGATCGGGATGCCGGCGACGAGGCGATCTTCTTCCTCGACGTCGCGCTTCTCATGCTCAGCGGCGCGTTTGACGTCGCAGCTCGGGTCGCGCACCGCGCATACGGCGTGACGCTGGACGTGCACCTGGCTGGCTGGCGCCGCAAGGCGTGGCGGACATCGATCGTCGCCGCGGAGCCGGCATTCGGCTCGCTCCTGGCCACTGGCTCGCTCGTCGCCGACATGCTCGAGATCGTCGGCCGACTGCGGAATACGGTCCACGGCGCCGGGCTGCAGGGAATCGCTTACAGCGAAGGCAGTCTGTTGTCGCACGAGAACCTCGTCCAGCTTCCGGCCGGCGAGCACGAGGTGGTGGTAGAGGCCATGGATCGACACGCCGGTCATGCAGCGTGGGGTGTCCGTCCACTCGGGGCCGGACTGGTGGCGCTCGAGCCCGACACATTCGTCGAGGCTCTCGTCCCGCGGGCCGCCGTGGCTCTGAACGCGCTGATGGATGCGACTGACGTGACCCGTCTGTCCGGGGTTCGGGCCGACGATCTGCCCGGGGGACCGCCCGTCGACGACCAGCTCTTCTCGGCGTCGATGACTCGATCGGTGCGGCTCCTCGGGGGCCTGCCGACGTGTGAGGCATAGCCACGGTTGTCGATTCGGTCCGCGCCGCGCTTATTGTTGCTGCGTTATGACGCGAGAGAAAGCACAGGCCAGCGTCCGGGCGATCCTCGCCGACATCGACGGGCACAAGTGGCGTGATCTGTTCGTCCCGCACGGCTTTGCCGTCGGGGACCTCGCGGCGGAGGAGAGGGACAATCCGTTCGCGCCGGGACTGCTCACGCGGTGGGAGGTCACCGCGCAGCTTGACGTCCCGGTGATCTACTCGCCTGACTCGTCGACCGGGATCGTCCGCGCGACGCTCCCCGCGGATCGCGACAATGTCGAGGCGTTGCGCGAGTGGATCCGCGCGTGCGCGCGCGAGGCGTCTGCCCGTCGCGTGCGGCTGCGGGACTGGAAGGTGTCGCCAGACGAGGCGCCCGCGCCGTACACGCCCGACGGGACGCCGAACGGGCCGCCACCCGACTGGTCGATCACCGCCGTGTTCGAGGTGGCGTAGGCGCCGTACTACGGACCCCATGGCTCACGCGCCCGCGGCCAAGAGGGCGTCGAGCGTCTGGCCGAAGGTGACCGCTGACCGCTGGACAGCCGCGGTCAGCGGTGTCCGCCTCGCGAAGGCTCGCCGGTAGCCCTCCAGGGAGTCTCATCGGTAGAGCTGGTCGAGCCCGTAGACTAGCCTGCGCGCCTGCGGCCATCCGACGGCGACGAAGACGTCGAGCACGTCCATGAGTGCCGTGGCGAGTTCGTCGTCCTCGAACACCTCGCGGTGGCGGGCCAGGTAACGTTCCACGATACGTACGACCGCGTTCATCGCCAGGGATTCGTACTGGTAGCCGTGGTCCCGGCCAGCGTTGATTGCTGCGGCGATCAGCCGAAAGACGCCCGGCGGGTCCTCGTCGATGCACCCCTCGAGCAGCTCGACGAGGTGGTGCACGATTTGCGGGTGGCCGAGGCGGGCCAGGCTTTCCAGCAGGTCGTGGGCCTCGTGGTACAGGCGTGCACGCTGGGCGGGGTCCGCGTGCGGCTCGTCCGATCCGTGGCGCTCCTGGAAGACGCCCGAGGCGAAGAACAGGACGTCGGCCACCGCGTCGGCGCCCGCTGCGGCGGCCCGGCCGCGCTCGATGGCGTCCTCGGGCCAGGAGCGGTCGTCTCTCCCGTGCTGGCTCTCGAGCTCGCGGAGCTCGCGCGCTGCGGCGTCAAGCACAGCGCGCACGGTCGCCTGCGCCCGCCCGCGGATCGCGGCGTGGCCGGCGTCGGCGGGTGCCACGGGTCCGTGGGTCAGCGCGTCCCGCAGGTGGAAGAGCATCGATCTCGCCGACGGCTCGTGCGCGAGGGGATCGCGGAGCAGCGGGCGCAGCGCGGCGTGGGCGCTGCGCGCGTCGCGCCAGACGGCCAGTCCGGCAAGCACCTCGTAGAGGTCGTCCAGGAGGCTCTGTTGCGGCGCGCGGCGGCGGCGCTCGCGGTTCAGGATTCGGCGGATCGAGGCGACGGCGCGGGCCTCGTCGAGGTTGGCCAAGCGGACAAGCGGACGCAGCAGCGCGTTGAGGACAGCCGCGCTGGGGTCCTGGCCGGCGCGCTCCTCTGCAATCGCCCAGGCTGTTCCCGGTGCGGTGATCGCCAGCGCGTTGACACGGCGGGCCACGGCGAACCGCACGGCGGGGGAGGGATCGCGGCTGAGCGCGATGACCGCGGCGAGGACCTCCGGCGTGGCCCAACGCGCGTGCTGGCCGATGAGCGTGAGCCCCTCGGCGGCCGAGATGCGCGGAGACGGGAACCCCCAGGACGGCAACTCGTCGAAGCGCTCGAGGGCCGCCGCCCCGGCAATCGGGAGCGAGTGGCCGGCGGCGGCAACCAGGATCTCGGTCGCTACCCGGCCGGCCGCGGGCGTCAGCATCGCCGGTGCGTGGGCCAGGATCGCGGCGGCCTCTCCCGCGTGGCCCCACGCGCGGTCCCGTGCGGGCGGGTCGGCGTGGCGACCGACGTCGCCGGTGAGCCCCGCCCAGAGCCGTTTGAGCAGCGTCAGGATCGCCTTGCGCGCAGCGGTATCGGCGATCTCGTTGGCGTGGCGCTCGGTGAACTCGCGCACCGGCTCGCCGAGCTCGAGAAGCCTGGCGTTCGGCGCCCTGGTGGGGTCCGCGCCCTGCTCGGCCACGATCTCGGCGGGCGTCAGGGAGCCCGACCGGGACGACGTCGTGACGGTGAAGGGAGGCCGCGGCGCGTCCGGCGCACGGTCGCGCGCGTCGATCTCGGCGCGCAGCCGGCGCGCCGCGGCGGCCGCGAGGCGCTCGGCGTCGAGCGAGGCTAGAAGGCCGTCTCGCAGCTCCTCCCGCAGTTCGCGAGCGTCGGTAGGCGCCCCATGCGGGACCTTAAGCACGGCGTGCTCCGCGGTGGCGCGCGAGGCA
>JBOGYU010000002.1:0-37998 GCA_050696935.1 Solirubrobacteraceae bacterium
GGTCAGCTCGGAGCGACGCGCTCCGAAGCGAGCGGGAGCTCGAGCGCGCGCTGGGCACGCTGCCGCTCGGCTCGACCTCCGGCCGGACAGCTACGCGGGTCGGCCGCCCGAGCTGAGCGTCGAGGACACCAAGCGGCGGCGCCGGATCACTCCGTCGCGGACTGCGGCGTCATGGCCTTCCAGCGCGGGCGCCGGCCGCGGAGCCGGAAGCCCTCGAGCAGCTCGGAGAAGTGGAGCAGCTCCCGGAAGCGCCACAGCACCGCGACATACAGGCCAGTCGCGGAAACGACGAAGACGGCGAACGTGGCCCCGCTCATGCCCAGCCCGTAGCGGACCGCCATTCCCAACCCTCCGTAGCAGGCGGCGGCGGCGAGGGCGACCAGGACGAAGCCGCCGCCCCACGGCGGCCGAAGCCCAAGGAAGAGCCGGACCTGCACCAGGGGAGCGACGTTCACCAGCGCAAGGCTGGCCGCCCATGCGATCGCCGCACCCGTGATCCCCATTCGGGGCGTCAGGATCAGGTTCAAGGCCACGTTGAGGGTCAGCGAGGACGCCGAGTTGACGAGGCCCCATGAGCTCTTGCCGCCCATGAGCAGCACCGTCGACACGTTGCCCGTCGCGAGCTTGAGCAGCATGGCGCCGCTCAGGATCGCGAGCGCGGTCTGTCCCGCGACGAACTCCGGGCCGAAGATGCCCATGATCCAGGGGGAGAACACGGCCACGGCGAGATAGAAGGGCCAGACCAGCGCCATCAGCCAAGAGGTGGCGGTTCTGTACAGTGCCTCGACCCGCTCGCCGAGGTCGCGCGCCAGCAGCGCGCTGATCCGCGGAGCGACGGCCATCCCCACCGCCTCCAGCGCGTAGGCGCCCACGATCGCGAGGCGGCTGGCAGCGGCGTAGATGGCCGCCTCGCGCGTCGAGCGGAGCGCACCGACCAGCAGCACGTCCATCCAGGTGACCGTGATGCTGAGGATGCCCGCGATTCCGCGCGGCGCGGAGAACCGCCAGAACTCGGCCGCGAGCTCGCTCGCCGCCCGTGCCGGCCGGGCCGACCCCGAGGCACGGCCCTCGGCACGCCTCAGCAGCCTGACGAGCGCCGCCGTGGAAACCGCGTAGGCAACCGCCACCGGCAGCGCCCAGGCGGCTCCCGCGGCCACGCCGCTGAGGCCCGCCAGGACGGCGCCGAGCACCAGCAGCAACCGTGCCGCGGGCAGGGCGATGTTCTGCACCACGACGTACGGCATCATCGTCCCCAAGCCGCGCGTGGCGGCCAAAGCGACCGCCGTCCCTGTCGCGAGGGGCAGAACCGGGGCGAGGAGTCGGATGAGCTCCGCGGCCTCCGCCTCATGGGCGTCGTCGAAGAAGACGTTCGCAAGCTGCGGGGCAGAGGCGAAGGTGCCGACGGCCAGCGACGCGCCGGCGAGCGCGACGGGCCAGACCGCGACATCCACGGCCCGGCGAAGGTCAAGCGTCTGCCGCAGCGCGCGGAAACGCGACAGGGTCCGGACGAGACCCGTGTTCGCGCCGAGCTCTCCGATCTTGGTGAGGATCATGAACAGGGCGACGGCTTGGAGGAAGACCCCGGCGGCCGCGGGACCCAGGCCCCTGGCGACGATCACGACGAGAAGCAGCTGGAAGACCCCGCTGGTGACGAGGCCGATGAGCCCGAGGGCACCGCCGCGGGCCAGGAGGCCGATATCGTCATTCCCGCGCTCGGACCGGGCGGCGGCAGGCTCGACCACCTGAGAAACCGTCGTAGAGGCCGCGGCGCTCACCGGAGCGCCCGTACGGGAGCCGCGGCGCTCACGGGAGGGCGACGGCCGGCCGGGGAACTGTCGCGCCGCGAGCGCGCGAGGGCCGTACGGGCTCGCAGATGTCCCGCCACAGGAGGGCCGCGGCGACCATCGCGACGTGAAGCGTTGCGGGCATGTAGTTGTAGTACGGCATCTCCACGAGCAGGATGAGAATCACCGCGTTGGCCCAGAAGCGCGAGGGAGAGCCTCGCCGCATGGAGCGGAGGAAGCCGTAGACGAACCACCCGGCGAAGAGCAGCAGCGCGGGCAATCCGTACGAGTAGGCGATCGTGAAGAGCTGCCCGTGACTCCCCAGGGGCGGCAGGTCGGCGTCTTGCGCTCCATGAGAGGGAGACCCGAAGCCGAACAGCGGCGATTCGTCGATCTGATCGATCGTCGCCTGGTACACGGTGAGCCGCGACTCGGTGGTCGCCTGGTCGCCGGTGAAGCGGTCTTCGACGAGACCGCTGAGCGGAGTCAGCATGACCACCAGCGCCACGGCTGCGACGGCCACGACGAGTCCGGCAACGGCGCGTAGATCACGCCGGCCGGCGAAGCGGAACGCGACATACGCGAGCCCGATCCCCAAGGCGAGCCAGAGGCCGCGGTTCAACGACATGACGATCGGCACGACCGACAGGATGAGAAGCAGGCCGAGGGCGCGCCGGGGAGCACCCGGCCTCATCTGTGACATCGCGGCCAGCGCGAACGGGGTCAGCACCGCGGCGCATGCTCCCCACTGGTTCGTGAACGCGAACAGCGTCTTCGGACGTCCGACCGGGTAACCGAGGAACGTCATGACGTCGGCGACGCCGGGGTGGACGAAGTTGTAAGCCGTTTCGTCCTGCAGCATCCCGGCGGGGAGGAGCGCCTCGACTGGAGTCGAGAAGGAGAAGTGCGGGACGAGCACTCCTACGAGCCCGCCGACGATCACCTCCGCCCAGAAGATGGCCATCAGCTTCACGATCGTCCTGTCGGGGAGGCCGTCGCGCCTGGTGTTGAAGACGTAAAGGAACAGCAGCGTGGCCGACACATAGAGCGAGGCGCGGTAGAGGACCACGGCCATGCTCGCGTCCGTCGCCCGCAGCGACGCCAACAGCATCCACGCGAGGAAGAGCAGCCACAGGCCAAACCGCGGCGGGATCCTGACGTCGCCGCGCAGGAGGAAGTAGAAGAAGAGCGGGAACGTCAGCAGGGGCCAGATGAAGTACGCCGCGCCCATGGCCCACCAGATCGGCAGGGCGACGAACAGGGCGTACAGGGGCCACGCCGGAAGGGACTTGCGGCCTCCGACCGCGGCGGTGGTCGCTATGGCCCCCGTCGCCATGGGCTAGATCCCGCGCCCGAACCGGTGGAGCAGGCGCAGTAGCCGCTCCGGGCGCAGAACCCCGATCGTGGCGAGTACCGCCAGGTAGCCTCGGGGCTGGCGCCAGTCGAGGGTCAGGGTTTCGCGAATCCACCTCCGGCTGTCGGCGTGCTGCCCAGCGGCGGCGGAGGCAAGCGCGAGCTGCCCGTGGATGCGAGCCAGACCCTTCGGCTTGAGCCGGAAGTCCGGGTGCTTCTCGAGCACGTACCGCAGCCCGGCGATCATCGTGGTCCAGCGGCCGTCGAAGAAGGACGAGTCGTGCCAGTAGATCCGCGCGAGCGGCTTCGGGACCACCGCCACGGGCGCGGCCCGGGCCGCCCGCAGGAGCCACTCGTAGTCCTCCCCGTACGCGCCGGGGATGTCCTCGTCGAAGGGTCCGATGCGCCCGAAGTAGTCATCGCGTCGGGCGAGGATCGTGCTCGAGTGGAGCTCCGCGATCCGCGAGACGAGCAGGTCGTCGAACGAGACCTTCTCCTGGGGGATCCGCGGGACGGTGCGCTCCCGGTAGATCACCTCGATGCCACAGCACACGGCCGAGACGTCCTCGCCGCCGGTGATGACGCTCACCTGGTGCCGGAGCTTGTCGGGGAGCCACTCGTCGTCGTCGTCGCAGAACGCCACAAGCTCGCAGGCCGTCGCCAGAGCTCCGGCGTTTCGTGCCGCCGGAAGTCCCGGCTTCCTCGTGTTGTCGATGGCGCGCAGCATCCGCGTCGGCGTCGGCTCGATCGATGGCAGCCACCGGTCGCCGCCGTCATGGACGACGAGGCACTCGACGTATCCGTCGTAGTCCTGCCCCAGGATGCTGCGGATGGCGCGTTCGCGGAGCTTCGGCCGGCCCCGCGACGGAACGATCACGCAGACCGAGGGCAGCCCAGGCTCGGGATCGCCGCGTCGAGAGGGCGAAGGTCTGTCCACGGGAGCCCCGTGCAGTGGTGAATTCATGGGTCGGCGATCCTCACTTGCTTGTTCGTCGCTTAAGTCAACGGGTGGAAGCGGCTCATTCTTTCTTCGTCCTCGAGACCGGGCGGCCGGTCTCGTCTCCGGTCGCGCCCGAGCGCGCCTATTGCGGTAGGACGACCGCCGTGATGCTCGAGCTCTCCGTCGCCTCCCCGCCGGCGTTCGAGGCGGTGACCTGCACGCGGATGGTGGCGCCGACGTCGGCGGCGGTGAGCGCGTAGGTCTGCTCTGTGGCGCCGGGGATGTCGGCGCACTCGCTGCCGGCGCTGTCGCAACGGCGCCACTGGTAGGTGTACGAGATCGGCTCGGTGCCGGACCACGAGCCCCGGTCGGCGGTAAGGGTCTGGCCGTCCTGAGCCGTGCCCGAGATGGTTGGGAGCACGATGTTGGCGGGCGGTGCGGCGGTCACCGTGGCGGTCGGGTCGGAGCTTGCGCTCGCCTGGCCGGCGGCGTTGGAGGCCGTGACCCGCACGCGGATGGTGAAGCCGACGTCGGCGGCGGTGAGCTGGTAGCTCTCGCCGGTGGCGCCGAGGATGTCGTTGCACAGACCCAGCCCGCAGCGCTGCCACTGGTAGGCGTAGGAGAGCGGCTCGGTGCCCGACCAGGCGCCCGGGTCGGCGGTCAGCGTCTGGCCGTCCTGAGCCGTGCCCGAGATGGTCGGCGCCGAGGTGTTGGCGGGCGCGGCGGCGGACACCGTGCCGGTGGCGGCGGAGTTGGCGCTCGCGGAGCCCGCCGTGTTCGAGGCGGTGACCTGCACGCGGATCGTGGAGCCGACGTCGGCTGAGGTCAGCTCGTAGCTCTGTCGGGTGGCGCCCTCGATGTCAGCGCAATTGGCGCCCGCGTCGTCGCAGCGGCGCCACTGGTAGGCGTAGGCGATCGGCTCCGTCCCCGACCAGGAGCCCGGATCCGCCATCAGCGTCTGGCCGTCCTCGGCGGTGCCCGAGACCTCCGGCGGGGCCATGTTGCTCGGCGCGATCCCGGCCACCGAGCCAGTCACGTCGGAGCTCGCGCTTGCGGACCCGACCGTGTTGGAGGCGCTCACCCGCACCCGCACCGTGGAGCCCACATCGGCCGCGGTCAGCCGGTAGGTCTGCTCGGTCGCGCCGTCGATGTCGGCGCACTCGCCGCCGGTGGCGTCGCAGCGCCGCCACCGGTAGGCGTAGGCGATCGGCTCGGTGCCCGACCAGGAGCCCGGATCGGCGCTCAGCGTCTCCCCGTCCTGGGCCGTGCCGGAGATCGTCGGCGCCGCGGTGTTGGCCGGCGGGGCGTCGACGGCGACGTCGTCGAAGATGACGTCGTAGGTCTTCCCGGTCGCCTCGTCGCCGAGCTGGACCCGTCCGATCGGGCTCGTGCCCAGCGACTCCGTCTTGCTGAGCGCGCCGATAATCGCCCCGTCGAGCCAGACGTCGATCCGGCTCGCCGCGCCATCGATGAGGACCCGGATCCGTGCCGTGTACCAGAGTCCCTTGGTGATCGTGGTCGAGCTCTGCGTGGCCACGCCGGTCACGTCGTTGCGGGTCGCGAGCTTGCCGGTGTTGGTCACCCACAGGCGCGCCAGCGCGGACCCCGTCTCCGTGCGGAGCTTCAGCAGCGAGAAGCTGTCGACCTGGCTTATGACCTTGAAGCGCAGCTGGTAGGAGACCTCGCCGTGCGTCGAGCCCAGCTGCTTGTAGCCGTACCTCGCGCCACCGGTGGTCGCCGCCCGCGCCGCGAAGCCGCCCGAAAACACGTCCCCGGACTCCACCGCCAGGCCGCTCGCAGCGGTCCATTGCGACAGGTCGCCGCTCTCGAAGCCGTCCAAGAAGATGGTGCGCGGCGGCGTGGTCGCGCTCGCGATCGCGCTTGGCTCGGACACGTTGCCGGCCGCATCGACCGCCTCGACCGTGTAGTCGTAGGTCGTCGAGGAGGCCACGCCGGTGTCGCGGTAGCCCATCGTGCCCCCGTCGACCGTCTCGAGCGGCGACCCGTCGCGGGAGATCCGGTACTCGGTCACCCCGACGTCGTCGGTCGACGCCGTCCACGACAGATCCACGCGGTCGAACGACACCGCCGTCGCCGTCACCGTCGGCGCACTGGGAGGCATCGTGTCCACGTCCGGGGTCGTGACGGTGGCGGGCTCGCTGGCGGGGGAGGTGTTGCCCGCCGCGTCCTTGGCCTTGACCCGGTACTCGTAGGAGGTCGCGTCCCACACCGTCGTGTCGGTGTAGCCGGTCACCTTCCCGACGCTCGCGAGCAGCGCGCCGTCGCGGTAGATCTCATAGCCGGTGACGCCCATGTCGTCGCTCGCGGCCTGCCAGGTGAGCTCGACCGCGCCCGCCGAGGGTGCCGTCGCGCTCAGGCCGGTCGGCGCCGTCGGCGGCGTCTGGTCGCCGATCGGCTGCGTGTCGACCACGGCTTCGTCGAAGAGCACGTCATAGCTCCGCCCCGTCGCATCGTCGCCGAGTTGGATGCGGCCCATCGGGGTGGTGCCGAGCGACTGGCTCTTGCTGAGCGTGTCGATCCTGGCGCCGTTGAGCCAGACCTCGACCTCGCTGGCGGTGTCGTTGACGCGCACGCGCATCTGGGCGGTGTGCCAGCGGTCGGCCGCCACCGCGGTCGAGCTGGTGGTGGAGACCCCGGTGACGTCGTTGCGGGTCGCCAGCTTGCCGGTGCTCGACAGGAACAGGCGCATGATCTGCGCGCCGGTGCCGGTCTTGAACTTCAGCAGCGAGACGGTGCCGCTGCCCTGGCTGAGGACCTTGAAGCGCAGCTGGTAGTAGAGCTCGCGTTCGGTCACGCGCAGGCTCTTGTAGGCGTAGGTCGCCTGCCCGGTGCTCGTCGCGCGCGCCACCCACATCCCCGAGAAGGGATCGTCCTGGCGCACCCTCAGCCCGCCGTCATCGCTCCAGCGCGAGAGATCGGCGCTCTCCACGCCATCGGCGAACACCGGCAGCCGCGGCACGTCGGCGCCCTCGGCGGCCAGCGTGACGACGAGCTCCGGCCGGCGCGACGTCGAGCCCTCCCTCGAGGAGAACGCGGCCCCGTTGCTGCTGGGCGAGCTCGCGCGCAGGCTCACCGGACCATCGCCTCTCACCGCCGGCGTGACGTCGACCTCATACCACGTCTTGGTGGCCACATCGTCCAGCCTGCCCACGAGCAGCGAATCGCCCGCCGGGGCGTTGTTCCAGGTCACCGACCCCTCGCTCCAGGAGCTGTCGAGCACGCGCCGGAAGTCGCCCCCGTTGTTGGAGGCATCGGTGTTGTAGAGCCGCAGCTTGGCGCCCAGGATCCGCCGGTCGCCGATCCCCGCCGGATCGAACTTCACCAGCAGGTCCGTCTTGGGGTCCGCGTCGACCTTCAGCGAGAACGATGACCCGAAGTTGGCATCCGGCTGGGTGGCATCGACATAGGCGTCCTCGGTGGCGACGAAGGTCAGCACCTCGTCCGGCGGCGCCGTCGTGGCGGTCGCGATCGTCGACGCCGCCGACGCGTTGCCGGCAAAGTCGACCGCCACCACCCGGTAGCCGTAGCCGGTGCTCGGCACCACGCCGGTGTCGGTAAACAGCGGCAGCGAGGTGGTGGCGATCTGGGCGCCGTCGCGGAACACCCGATACTCGGCCACCCCGTCATCGTCGGCGCTCGCGCTCCAGGCCAGCTCCACCCGCCCGCCACCGATCGCCGTCGCCGTCAGGCCGCTCGGCGTGCTCGGCGGCGTCGTATCGCCCACCGCGCCCGCGATCGACCCCGTGAACTGCGCGTAGCGCTCCTGCCGAAACCCGGTGATCGTGTCAAAGTCCCCACCCACCGCCAGCCGCGTGTCGCCATAGGTCGACAGCGCCGACACCCCATACCACGTCGGCGAGGTGTGCGGCAGCTTTGGGTTCCAATCGCGCCGCAGCGCGCCCGTCGCCGCGTCCAGCGCCACGATCTTCCGGCGCAGCTCACCCTCGAAGTAGTTGAAGTGCCCCCCGCCATAGACGATGCCCCGCGAGACCGCCAGCGCCTGAAAATCCCCATCCGACTTTTTGCGCCACCGCTGGCTGCCCGTGCTCGCGTCCCACGCGTACAGGCTGTTGGCGCTCCCCCCCACCGCCGCGTACACGGTGTCGTCCTTGACCGCCACCCCGAACACCCGCTGACCCGGATCCGGATGCCAGCGGGGATCCACCTCACCGCTGACCGCATCGAGGGCAACCACATCGAGGCGACTCAGCCCCGAGACGTTGCCGAACTCGCCGCCGGCGAAGATCCGATTCCCGTCCGCCGAAACGGCGAACGACCGCACCATCGCATCCGCCGCCGGCTGCCAGCCCGCGTCCAGCGCCCCCGTCGTCGCATCGACGGCGGCCAACCGCGCCCGCACCTCCGTGCCCACCTTCGTGAACCCGCCGCCCACATAGATCCGGCTCCCCGCCAGCGCCAGCGCGCGCACGCTTCCGTTCGGCGCCTTCGGACGCCACGTGCCGCTGACCGCGCCGGTCGCCGCATCCAGCGCGACCAGCCGCGGACGCGACAGACCATCCGCCGTCGTGAACACCCCACCGGCATAGATCCGCGTCCCGTCCGCCGACGCCAGCAACGCGTGCACCTCACCGTTGAGGACGGGATCCCACCCCTCGATCGGCGCCCCCGTCGTCGCGTCAAACGCGGCGATGTAGCTCCGCGCCAGCACCCCCGGGCCCGCACCCCCATCCTCGCGAACCTCGGTGAAATTGCCGCCCAGAAACACCACATTGCCCACCTGGACGATCGCGTTCACCCGTCCATTCGCGCCCCACGTCTCATCCGGCACATCATCCGGCAACCCCTGCGCCAACGGCACCAGAACCACGACCACCAGCGCGGCGGCGATCACGCCGACCGCGAGCGCACGACCACGGCGAGACAGACGATTGGGCATGCACCTCAAACGGATGGGCTGCCCCGCATCTTTCGAATGGCGGCGCCGCAACCCAGCGGCTGTTTCGGGAGGAGCCGGCCCACGCCAAGCGCCGTCCGGTTCCGGACGTCGGGTGTCGGGCAGCTGCCGGCGCTGTCTCGTAGCTCGCGTCGAGCAGCGGTGCGCGGCTGCGCTGACTCGAAGGGTCTCGCGCGCACGCGCGAAATGGCCCGCGGCGACCGTTGAGCAGGTATGACCCTGCTGACGTCTGCCCGTACGCGAGTCTCGGGATGCCGGCTGTTCTAGCGGCGTCGCTGGCGCCTGTGCTCATGCTCGTCCTCGCGACGAGCGCTGCCGCGATGCCGAGCGAGGCGCCCGACGAGACGTGGGGAACCAACGGCCGGGTCAACGCCATCGTCCAGGTCGGCGACATCGTCTACATCGGCGGCAACTTCAGCGAGGTGCGCGAAGACGGCGGCGCCGGCCCGGGCGTGCTCCCCCGCAGCCACTTGGCCGCGTTCGACGCGACCACCGGGCAGCCGACGTCGTGGGCGCCCAGCGCCGACGGCGAGGTGTTCGCCGTGGCCGCCTCGCCGGACGGGGGCCGGATCTACGCGGGCGGCGCCTTCACCCGCATCAACGGGTTCCCGCGTGGGCGGCTCGCAGCCGTCGAGGCCGGCGGGACCGGGCTGCTGGACACGACCTGGAGCCCGCCGTCGCCCCATGGGTGGGTGATGGCGCTCGCTCTGGGGACCGACAAGCTCTATGTCGGAGGCCGCTTCACGAGCGTCGGTGGGCAGCCGCGCGCGAGGTTGGCGGCGTTCTCGACCAGCAGCGGCGCGCTCGACCCCGCGTGGGTGCCGGCGGCGGACGGCGCCGTGAGGGCGCTGGCGATCTCTGCGGCGGGGACGGTGTACGCCGGCGGTGTCTTCTCGGTCGTCTCCGGCCAGTCCCGCAAGAACGCCGTCGCGCTCGGTGCGGTCGCGGGGGAGGTCATCTCCGGCTGGCGGCCCGACCCCCCCGGCCAGAAGGTGTTCTCGCTCGCGATCCAGGACGACACCGTCTACGCCGGCATCGGGGGCACCGTGGAGGCGGCCGCCGCCTGGGATGCGGTCACCGCCCGGGAGCGCTGGCGACGGAGGACGGACGGCGACGTGCAGGCCGTCGCCGTCTCCGGGAACATCCTCTACGTCGGCGGCCATTTCAACTATGTCGAAGGGGAGCTGCGCCGCAAGCTCGTCGCGCTCGACACCGCCACCGGCGCGCTGCGGCGCGACTGGCTGCCGAAGCTGCCAGCCACCTCGACGACCTGGTATGGCGTCGCGTCACTCTCGACCCACGGCCAGTCGAGGCTCGTCGCGGGCGGCGACTTCGACACGGTCTCGGGCGTCCGGCACGAGCGCTACGCCCAGTGGACGGGGTCCATAGGCGGCGCGGACGACGCCGCTTCGCCGACGGATGTCCAGGCCACCGCGGACCCGCCCCAGGCCACCGCGGACCCGCCGATCGCCGTCCCACCCGACCGCACGCCGCCGACGCTCCGAATGTCCCGCCGAGCCACCCGGGTACGCGCACGTCGCATCGTCATCGTACGCGTCAGGTGCCCCCGCTCGGAGCGCGTCTGTACCGGCACGCTTACTCTCAGGCGGGCGCAGGTCCCCGGCAGGCGCAACCACCGGTCGCGAGTGCTCGCAAGAGCGCCGTTCCGCGCGTCCGGCGGCAGGTCGCGCGACGTCAGAGTCGGACTATCGGCTCGCGGCCGTAGGCTGCTCAGGCGCGTGAGGCGTCTGCGGGTCACCGCGACCGCTGTCGTCCGCGACGATGCCGGAAACATCGCCACGGTCGCGCAGAGCTTCACGGTGAAGTGGCGCCAGTCGTGCGCGATGCGCGGTCTTGCGACCGGGGGCGCGCGCCTGCCGACGACGGCCTCCGGCGCGCCGGCCAAACGGCGCTTCCGCTCGACATCGTTCTCGAGCGCGCCGGGCCTCAGTGCGGCCGGCACGCCACCGCGCCGGCGTCGAGCGTGCGCCCGTCCGCGGCGATGAAGGCGTAGGCGGCTCGGCCGCGCCTGAGTCGCAGGCGCAGGGCGCCGTAGTGGTCGTCGTCGCCGAAGGCCACGCGCGGAGACGGGCGCCGCAGCGGGTAGAGCCCGTGGCCGCCGGCCCCCGACACCAGCTGGGTGATGTCGTCCACGGGCCCGAAGCGCTGCATGTTGTGCTCGTGGCCGTTGAGGACCAGCCGAGCGCGGCCGCGGAGGGCGTCCCATAGCGGTTGGACGTCTGGTTGGTCGCCGTGGCTGGTGCCGGCGCTGTAGCGCGGTCGATGCCAGAACGCCAGCCGGCAGTTGCCCGGCCCGCGCAGCCGCCGGCGCAACCATCGCAGCTGGGCCGAGCGTGGTCCGTGCGGCGCTTCGGAGTTCAGGCTCAGCAGCTGCCAACCGCCGACGCGGAAGGCGTAGAAGGCGGGAACCGGTCGGCGCAGAACCCTCGCCCAGTAGCGATCGTAGCCCTCGCGATGACGCGGCCACTCGTGGTTTCCAGGCGTCGGGGCCATGATCGGCGCGAGCTTGCCGTAGACCGGGGTGAAATGCCGTCGGAAGTCCGCGGGCGAACCGTCGTCGTAGACGTCCCCGAGATACAGCACGCGATCCGGACGCCCGCGCGCGATCAGGCGCGCCACCGCCTTCGCCGTGGCACCGCCGTCCGCACCGTCACCGACGGCCCAGACGATCGACTGGCCACGATCCTGCGACCGCACGAACGTCCGCTGCGGCGACCGGACGTCAGCGGATTGGTCCGCGCACCCCTGCACGCCGCCCCCGACCGGCAGCGCCATGGCCGCCAGCACCGCGGCCGCGAACCGCGCGCCCCGACGGAGTCGGCGATCCGGGCGCGTGAGGTGGTGACGGCGAAATGGGGAGGCAACGCCTCGCTGCGCGCCGCGTGACCATACTCGCCGAGCGACGCCGGCCGAGCGCCTGAGCGACCGGTTCGGCGGGCAGCTCATGACGTCCGCGGCAGCAAGCTCGTCGGTCCCGTGGATGGCCACGTCGGCGCCGGGTCTTCGCTGCGAGCGCCTACCGCGGGCGGATACCTGGGCGATTGGCTCTCGAGGAGCTCGTCAGCCTGACGGCGAGGGCGTAGCAAGGCCGGCCGCCGTCCTCGACCGGAGCACCTCTCCCTCCAGCTCACCCTCCGGCCTGCTGGAAGTAGGGGTCAGCCCCCATGGCCTGGAAGCCCGACAGCGATGACGCTGAGCTGTCGATGTGCCAGGCGCAGCCCGACGAGTACGACGAGGAGGTGTGGTCGGAGTCGAAGTAGACCAGCGCCTTGAGGTTCGGGAACCGCGGCACCCCGCCGTTGCCGGCCCCACTCATCGCGTCGCGCGCGCCCCGGAACCACGACCCCTTGCTCGGCTGCCCGGCCAGCGGCTCGTCGGACCCGTACTCGCCCAGCATGAACGGCTTGTCGGCATGGCCGTTGGCCCCCAGCCAGTCATAGAACGTCTGCACCTTGTCGGCGAACTCCACCCACGTCCCCGAGCGCCCGTGGCAATCGACCCAGTTGTACGGATCCCAGGCGATCCAGTCGACCACGTCGTCGCCCGGATACAGACCACCCGAGTACTGGCCGTAGTACTTCGACGTGCCCATGATGTTCCACACCCAGGCGACGTTGGAGACCCCGTGCTGCTCGAACCGCCGCACGATCCGGCGGAACGCATCCGCGAAGTCGCTCGCGCTGCCGTAGCCGCCCACCTCGTTCTCCGGCTCGTGGTGGAAGGCGATGAACATCGGCCGGCCGAACAGCTTCGCCTCCTGGGCGACGGCATCGATCCGGGCGTCGTGCCCGCCGCTCGCGATATCCGCCCAGGACGTCATGGAACCGTCCCTCTTCTTGGCGTGCCAGTTCAGGTAGACGAGCCGCCCGCCGTCCGCCCAGGTCCTGTGCCTATCGCTGATGAACGGCGAATGATCCCAGCGCCGGTAGTCGTGAGCCACCGCGAACTTGCGCCCCACCATGGCCTCCGTCTCGAGCAGCGTCCTGCCGGTGCTTCTCTCGCTGACGTAGGTCCCGAAGTACGCCCCCGCGGAGGGCACCGCAGGGGCGCCGACGGACGGCTCGGGGCTCGGGCTCGGAGCCCCGGCAGACGAGTAGGTCACGATGAGCTCGGGCTTGCTTGCGGCTTCGCGCGAGTAGAACGACTTGCTGTAGGAGCTGGTGGTCGCGAGCGCGAACGAGTTGAGCCCGGCCTCGACCGCGCCGGCTGCGAGCGGGACCTCCTTGTAGCCGGTCGACGACCAGCCCCCGGACTGACCCAGCAGCGCTCCGACCGCCGGCGCGTTCGCATGGGTCAGTGAGGCTTCCGCCCAGCTGTCGTCGGCGACCGCGCTCGCCGAGAAGCCGGTCGAGGTGCCGGTCGAGGTGGTGTAGAGCCTCAGGCGGGCATCGGTGATCGTCGCCCCGGCCGGAACCCTGACGTCGAAGCGCAGATACGAGCGGATCGTCGGGGAGCCGTCAACTCTCAGCTTCGTCGAGCCGCCGTAGTTGGAGGTCGGAGTCGCCGAGCTGACGTATGCGTCCGCGAGGGCGCCGAACGACTGCGAGTCGGCGGACGCGGGCACGGCGTGGAGCGATGCCGCCAGGGCCACCGCCCCGAACAGGATCGATCGCCACATCCGGGGTCGGGCGCCCGCCGGGACGCTGCTCGCCGTTCGGGTTTGCGCGTGCGAAGCCACGGGATCTCCTTCCGACCGTCTCGGCGCGGCCGAGGGGAAAACCGAGTCGGGGACCACCGACGTCGAACGTGCGTCCGTCTGGCGGGCGGACCTCTCCGTCCGCCCGCATGCCTTGCCTTGCGAGCCCACCTATCTCCCTTTCCTCGGCCTGCGGGGTTAGCTGACGGGCTCGCGCTGGAAAGGTGCGCTACGCCGCTCTCGTGGCGGCGATTCGCCCCTCCGGGCCTTCCGAGGAGGGAGGTCCGGATTGTGGTCCCCCGCTCGCCGCGCTCCTGCGACGGCGATTCGGCAGTTGAGCGCGGGATTTATAGCAGCAGCCCGGACGGAGCGGGCCGCGAGGCGCCCGGTGTAAGCCTGGGATCGCTCAGCCGGTTCGGGCGCCGGCGGTGGGCCGTGGAGCCTTGCCCGGGTACCCGTAGCTGCGAAGCAGCGGCCAGGTGAGGACGGTGACGAGCCTGCGATGGACGGGTCGCATGGCGGTGGCCCACTCGTCGTCCAGGCGGACGGGGATCGTTCCCCGCCGCAGTCGCATGCGGTTGCCGGCCGCGGTGTGGTTCGTGCCGAGCGTGACTTCGCCGGGCCCGATGAAGTCGAGCTCGGCGCCTGCGAGCGGCTCGTCTATGTGCCGCATGATGCGCCGGATCTCCTCCTCTGGCGAGTCCGCGACGCGTTCGTAGAGGACGCGCATCTCCGAGAAGCCGGCCCGGGCGAGCAAGTGGATCAGCAGGTGGTACAGCGTCCAGCGCGTGGCCACCCTGGCGGGGTGGAGCGTGCGCTGGTAGGCGACGCCGTCGCCCCGGTCGGGCACCCGCCTCAAGCGTGTCCAGGAGAATGCCGTGGCCCGGCTGTCCCTGACCATGTGGACGAGGCGGAGGTCGACCCCTTCCACTCGCCTGAGGATGAAGCCGTAGGCGGGGTCGATCGTGGAGTCGACGATCAGGCGGGCTTGGGATGCCTGCTGGATGGCGCCGTAGAGTCGCGCGAGCACGTCCGCATAGCGTCGAAGGTCCCGACGGAAGCCGGGCTTGAGCCGGGGCGCGAGCAGGAAGGGCAGGTATCGGTGGCGGTTCACCGCCCGCTCCAGGGCGATCATGCTCGAGGCGTCGACGCGCTTCCAGCCTCCGAATCCGAGCTCGCCGACGCGGGTCCAGAAGGGGCAGTCCAGGAAGCGCTCGCCGCAGCCGCAGAGCCGGTTCTCGCTCAGCCCGCGTGTCCAGATGTAGCTCAGCTCGCCGGTGGAGAAGACACCGGGGAGCTGTCCGAGCATGCAGTCGAGCAGCGTACTTCCGCTGCGGCTATAGCCCCCGATGAAGAGGACCTTGGGACGGCCGGCGGCGGGCATCGCTCAAGATATCCCGCGCTGGACGGGCCGTCCGAGATCACCGCTGGTCGAGCGGATCGAGCCGTTGGAGCCACCCATCGGCGCCGGCTGGGGAGGCGCCATCGTCCTCGCGCTCGCGAACGACTCCCGGTGATTCCCCTCCCGCCGCGCAGCCGTGACCACCACGCCCAGCTTGTGCGTCCTGCACATGGCAAGCACCCGGCCCAGCTCATCGAGCGTTGGCCGGCGGGTCTCGCCGACCCGGGCCACCACCGCCAGGGCATCGACCTCCCGGCTCACGGTCACGCCATCGCCGGTCTCCAGCAGCGGAGGCCCGTCGATCAATACGACGTCGGCTCGCTCCCTGAGCGCGCTCAGGAACCGCGCCAGCTCCGTGCCGGCGACGAAATCCCCGACGTCCCGGGGGATCGAGCCCGCTGGGAGCACCTGGAGCAGCGCGTCGCGGCCGGTCCCGGCGTTGCTCCCGTCGTCACCTGTGGGTACGGCCAGAGCCGGCGCGAGCGCGGCGTCGAGGCTGACGCGTCCGAGGACGGCGTCGGCGAGGCCCGGATGCCCCGCGAGCCCGAAGAGTCGATGGAGTGACGGACGGCGCAGGTCGAGATCGACCAGGATCACGCGCCGACCCGTCCGGGCGAGCGCCACCGCGAGATTCGCCGCCGTCGTCGTCTTGCCCTCCCCGGACGTGGCGCTCGTGAGCATGATCGTGCGCGCGTCGTATTCGGCGTTCCGCAGGAGCAGGCTCGTGCGGAGGACCCGGAACGGCTCCGCGTGCGCGTCGTTCGGCTCGGCGAGCATGACGATCGCGCCCGCGCGCCTGAGCCGCCGCGGCGGCCTGGGAAGGCGTCCGAGCAGCGGGAGGTCGAGTCGCCCGACAATCTCCGCGGCCGACCGCACCCGCGTATCCAGCCCTTCCCTCAGGAAGGCCAGCAGGATGCCGCCGATCAGCGCGAGGGCGAGCGCCAGCGCGAAGTTCCGGGAGGTCTCCGGGTCGGTCTTAGTGGCCCGCTCCGCCGGAGCCACGAGGAACGCGTCGCCCACCTGGCGCACATAGGCTCCCCCGTCGATCCCGCGGCGATACGCGATGAACTCGCGCGCGTACGCGGTGGCCAGCCGGACTGCTCGGTCAGGATCGCCGTCGGATGCGCGGAAGGTCAGGACATCGTCCGTCGCGTTGGCGGTGACCTTGGACGCCTGGAGGAACCCCTTTGCCGTCATGTCGGTGATGCCCACGGCCCTCAGAACGCGCATGGCCACGACAGGGGTGTGGGCAAGCACGGCCTGCGTCGCGTTGATGCGGTCCGGCGCCACCCTCTGGCTGGCGCTGGGCGGCGCGTCGCCAAGACCGACGAGCACCTTCGCCGAGGCCGCATACCGCGGCGGATCGCTCAGGGTGTAGCCGCCGGCTGCTGCCAGGCACAGCACGAGGAGCACGAGGATCGTCCTCTGGCGGCGCGCCAGGACGCGCAGGCAGTCGCCGAGGGTCAGCGGATCCGTGCCGGAGGAGTTTGGACTCACGCCAAGATAACGAGGGAGAGCACCCCCGAACTTCCATCCGAATCCGCGACGAGACCGTCGCTTGGAAGCAAGGTCCGCGGCCTCGGCCTACACTTCGCCGCTCGAGTGCTGGCGACGGGAGCACTCCGGTCCTTGTTCGAGGAGGCGTTCGTGCGCTGTCTTTTCATTCCGCTGATCGGCTTCGGCGTTGGTACTGCGCTTGCAGGAGCAATGCCTGGGGCGATCGAGCCGCCCGCGCAGGCGGCGGACCGCGACGGGGGCCCCAGGCACGGGACCACGGCGCGCATCACCGACGTGATCGACGGGAGCACGATTCGCGTGCGGTCCTCGAGGCTGGGGCGCAAGCGCGCCTACGCCGTTCGTCTCATCGGCATCGCCACCCCGAAGGCCGTCGAGTGTGGCGGGAGAGAAGCGATCTCCTCCATGCTTGACCTGGCGTTCAGCGGTCCTCGCGACATGGATGGCGACGATCTCTTCGACAAGCGCGGCGGCCGGGGAAGGCGGGTGACGCTTGTCAAGGACTCGTCGCAAGGGAGAATCGACCGCCGCGGACGGCTGCTCGCGTACGCGGATGTCCGTGGCGGTCCCACGCTGGCGAGAGCACAGCTTAATCGCGGCTGGGCGCGGGTCGACGTCCGGCGCAAGCGGTTCTCACGTTTCAAGGCATTCCGGAGAGCCCAGCTCAATGCCCGCGACGCGAACCGAGGCCACTGGACGCTGTGCGACGGCAGCGTCGACGGTCGGCTCGGGGTACCGGAGCCCTCGCCGGATCGGGCGCCGTGCAGTCGCGCCGAGCCCGGCTGCGACTCCCCGGGCGCCACGCACGAGAGCGGCCCGGTCGCTCCGAGCACCGTCGTCTGGGGCGATGAGTTCAACGCGGCGGCCGGTACACCGCCCAACCCTGCGAACTGGACGATGCGGACCGGCGGGCGCTGGAGTGACGGGCGCGAGTTGCAGTGCTACACGACCCGGCCGGAGAACATCTCCCACGACGGGCATGGCCATCTGAAGATCACGGCGCGCTACGAGCGGGCCAGCACGTTCTGCACCGACGTGCGGAACGACTACACGTCGGCGAGGATCGACACGAGCGGTAAGCAGCGGTTCCGGTACGGCACCATCGAGGCCCGGATGAGGCTGCCCGGCGGCGTCGGCACGTGGCCGGCCTTCTGGATGCTGGGCGATACGTACCCCGAGCTCGAGCAGTGGCCGGATGCGGGCGAGATCGACATCCTCGAGGCCAGGGGCAGCGAGCCGACCAAGGCGCATCACGCGCTGCATGGCGAGACGTACGGCGGCGTTCACTGGCAGCGCTCCACCGATACGGTCGGGACCGACTGGACGGCCGGCTGGCACGTCTACGGCATTCGCTGGAGCGAGAACCGCATCGACTACCAGATCGATGGCGTGACCCGCTACACGCTGACCCCCGCCGACATCCCGGCCGACGCGCCGTGGGTGTTCAACAAGGAGTTCCACATCCTGCTCAACGTGGCGGTCGGCGACTGGGGCGGCAGGCCGAAGCCCGCGGACTACCCCCGGGAGCTGCTGGTGGACTGGGTGCGGGTCTATCCGCCGTCGCTACGACGGTAGGACGGCGGCGGTAGGGGCCGAGGTGGCGCTGCTCTGGCCCACCGCGTTCGCGGCGGTCACCCGCACGCGGATCGTGGAGCCCACGTCGGCGGCGGTCAGTGCATAGGCCTGCCCGGTCTCGCCGGCGATGTCGACGCAGCCGTCGCCCGCGCTGTCGCAGCGCCGCCACTGATAGGCGTAGGCGATCGGCTCGGTGCCCGACCAGGAGCCCGGATCGGCGGCCAGCGTCCGGCCGGCCTGGGCCGTGCCGGAGACCGTCGGCGCCGTCGTGTTGGCCGGCGGGGCGTCCACGGCCACCTCGTCGAAGATGACATCGTAGGTCTTCCCCGTCGCCTCGTCGCCGAGTTGGACGCGCCCGATCGCGGTGGTGCCGAGCGACTCGGTCCTGCTGAGCTCGCCGACCTCGGCCCCGTCGAGCCAGACGTCGATCCGGCTCGCCGTGCCGTTCACGAGCACCCGCATCCGGGCCGTGTACCACCGTCCCTTCGCGATGGCGGTCGAGCTGCTCTTCGAGACGCCGGTCACGTCGTTGCGAGTCGAGAGCTTGCCGCTGCTGGTCAGCCACAGGCGCGCCACCCCAGAGTTCGACGCCGTGCGCAGCTTGAGCAGCGCGAAGCTGTCCGACTGGCTGACGACATTGAAGCGCAGCCCATACGAGAGCTCGCGGTAGCCCGTACCGAGCTCCCTGTAGCTGTACCTCGCCGCACCCGTGGTCGTCCCCCGCGCGGCGAAGGTGCCCGCGAAGCTGTGGCCCTGCTCCACCACCAGGCCGCTCCCGCCCGTCCACTGCGAAAGATCGCCGCTCTCGAAGCCGTCGAGGAAGATGGTTCGCGCGGGCGTGGTCACGCTGGCGGTCGGGCTCGGCTCGGACGCGTTCCCGGCGCTGTCGACCGCCCTGACGGCGTAGTCATAGCCGGTCGAGGACGCCACGCTCGTGTCGCGGTAGGCCCTCGTCGCCCCATCGACCGTCTCGAGCAGCACCCCGTCCCGGTAAACCCCGTAACCGGTCACCCCAACGTCATCCGTGGAGGCCGTCCACGTCAGATCGACGCGGTCGAACGAGATCGCGGTCGCCGTGAGAGTCGGCGCGCTGGGAGTCCCCGTATCGTCGTCGGTCACCTGCGTGTCGATCGGATGCCTGTCGGCGACGGCCTCGTCGAAGAGCAGGTCATAGCTCCCCCCCGTCCCGTCCTCGCCGAGTTGGATGCGCCCGATTGCGGTGGTGCCGAACGACTCGACCGTGCTGAGCGCGTCGATCTTCACGCCGTCGAGCCACACGTCGACCTCGCCTGCGGTGTCGTCGACGAGCACGCGCATTTGAGCCGTGTGCCACCTGCCGGCCGCCACCGCGGTCGAGCTGGTGGTCGAGGCTCCGGTCACGTCGTTGCGGGTGCCGAGCTTGCCGCTGCTCGAGAGGCGGAGACGCGCGATGTGCCTCCCCGAACCGGTCTTGAACCTGAGCAGCGTGACGCTGCTGCTGCGGCTCATGACCTTGAAGCGGAGCTGGTAATAGAGCTCCGGCTCGCTCACCGGCAGGTTCTGGTGGGCGTAGGTCGCCTGGCCCGTGCTCGTGGCGCGCGCAGCCCACGTGCCCGCGAACGGATCGTCGTGGCGAAAGTCAAGTCCGCTGTCCTCGGTCCAGCGCGACGCGTCCGCGGTCTCGAAGCCGTCGCTGAAGATCGGCGCGGGCGGGACGTCCGCGCCGTCGGCCGCGAGCGTGATCACGAGTTGCGGCCTATTTGCTCCGCTCCCCTCCGTCGAGGACCAGTCCGCTCCGTCGCTGCTGGTGGTGCTGCCCCGCACGCTCACCGCGCCGTCGCCGCGGACGAGCGGAGTCACGTCGAGCTCGTACCACTTGTCTCGCGCGACGTCGTCCAACGCGGCCACAATGGCCGACTCGGCTTCGGGAGCCGTGTTCCAGGTGACCGACCCCTCACTCCAGGAGCTGTCGGGCACGCGACGGTAGTCTCCGCCGTCGTTCGAGCTGCCGACGTTGTACAGCCGCAGCTTGGCGCTGAGGATCCGCCGGCCGCTGATCCCCGACGGCGCGAACTTCAGGAGCAGATCCCTCCGCGGGCTGGCGTCGATCGCCAGCGAGGTCGCATATCCATAGTTGGAAGTCGGGCGGTCGGCGTCGATGTACGTGTCCTCGGTCGCCACGAAGGTCTTGACCTCGTCCGGCGGCGCGGTGGTGGTGGTCACCGAGGTCGAGGCGGCGGAGGCGTTCCCCGCGAAGTCGACGGCCACCACGCGATAGCTGTAGGTGGTGCTCGGCTCGACCGCGTCGTCCCAGTAGCGCGATATCCCGGAAGTGGCCACCTGAGCGCCGTCGCGGAGGATCCTGTACTCGGCCACCCCGTCGTCGTCTACGCTCGCGCTCCAGGCCAGCTCCACCACGCTGCCGCCCATCGCGGTGGCGGTCAGGCCGGTCGGCGTCGTCGGCGGCGTCGTGTCCGAGAGCGCGCCGCCGATCGAGCCGGTGAACTGGGCGAAGCCCTGCTGCGTGAACCCGGAGATGCTGTCGAAGTCCCCACCGATCGCGAGCCTCGTGTCCCTGTACGTCGACACTGCCCAGACGCCTCCCCAGGTGCCCGAGGCGTGGGGAAGCTTGGGGCGCCAGTCCCTTCGCAAGGCTCCGGTGCCGGCGTCGAGGGCCACCATCTTCCTGCGGAGCTCACCCTCGAACTTGTTGAAGTGCCCGCCCGCATAGACGATGCCGCGGGCGACCGCCAGCGCCTGGAAGTCCCCGTCGGACCTCTTGCGCCAGCGTCGGCTTCCCGTGCTCGCATCCCACGCGTACACGCTGTTGCCGCTTCCGCCTGCGGCGGCGAACACGGTCGTGTCGTTGGTTGCCAGGCTGAAGATCCGGTGGTCGGGGTCCGGGTCCCAGTCGGGATCGACCGCGCCGCTGGCCGCGTCGAGGGCGGCGACGTTCTCGCGAGTCAGACCGGAGACGGTGACGAAGTCGCCGCCGGCGAAGACCTGCTTTCCGTCCCCCGAGATGGCGAGCGCCCGGACGACCGCGTCCGCCGCCGGCTGCCAGGTTGCGTCGAGCGCCGCGGTCGTCGCGTCGAAGGCGGCGAGGCGCAGGCGGGTCTCGGTATCCACCGCCTTGAAGCCGCCACCCGCGTAGAGCCGGTTCCCCGCCACGGCGAGCGCGCGGACGGATCCCTTCGGAGACGGCGGGCGCCACGTCGCGCTGGCGGTGCCGGTGGCGGCGTCGAGCGCGACGAGCTGGGAGCGGGAGTGGCCGTCGACGGTCGTGAACGAACCGCCGACGTAGATCTGGCGGCCGTCGGAAGAGGCCGCCAAGGCGTACACCGGGCCGTTGAGATTTGGATCCCAGCCGTCGATGGGTGCGCCCGTGGTGGCATCGAAGGCGGCGATGTTGTTCCTCGCCAGCACACCGGGCCCTGCCCCTCCGTCCTCCCGGACCTCGGTGAAGCTCCCGCCGAGGAAGACCACGTTGCCCACCTGGACGATCGCGTTCACCCTGCCGTTCGTGCCCCACGTCTCGTCGGCCATGTCGTCCGGCAGCCCTTCGGCCGTCGGCACCAGCACAATGACGACTGCGAACACGGCGGCGACCGCGACCGCCTCGGCAACGCGGCGTCGGCGGCGGAGTCTGGCGAGCATGTCCTTAAAACGGAGTTGCGGGCCGGCAGCTTCCGCCTCTCGGGTGCCGGTAGGCCGGGGTCGCTCGGACCCGAGCCGCTGCTCACCCGCCGCCGGCGGGCTGGAAGTAGGGGTCCGCGCCCATCGCCTGGAAGCCCGAAAGCGAGGACGCCGAGCTGTCGATGTGCCAGGCGCAGCCCGACGAGTACGACGAGGAGGTGTGGTCGGAGTCGAAGTAGACCAGCGCCTTCAGGTTCGGGAACCGCGGCACCCCGCCGTTGCCGGCCCCGCTCATGGCGTCGCGCGCGCCCCGGAACCACGACCCCTTGCTCGGCTGCCCCGCCAGCGGCTCGTCGGACCCGTACTCGCCCAGCATGAACGGCTTGTCGGCATGGCCGTTGGCCCCCAGCCAGTCATAGAAGGTCTGCACCTTGTCGGCGAACTCCACCCACGCCCCCGAGCGCCCGTGACAATCGACCCAGTTGTACGGATCCCAGGCGATCCAGTCGACCACGTCGTCGCCCGGATACAGGCCACCCGTGTACTGGCCGTAGTACTTCGACGCGCCCATGATGTTCCAGACCCAGGCGACGTTGGAGACCCCGTGCTGCTCGAACCGCCGCACGATCCGGCGGAAGGCATCCGCGAAGTCGACCGCGCCGCCGTAGCCGCCCACCTCGTCCTCCGGCTCGTGGTGGAAGGCGATGAACATCGGCCTGCCAAACAGCTTCGCCTCCCGCGCCACGGCATCGATCCGGGCGTCGTGCCCGCCGCTCGCGATATCCGCCCAGGACGTCACGGAACCGCCGCGCTCCATGGCGTTCCAGCTCAGGTAGACGAGCCGCCCGCCGTCCGCCCAGCTCCCGTGCTCCGTCTCGATGAACGGCGAGTCATCCCAGCGCCGGTAGTCGCGCGCGATCGCGAACTTGCCGCCGGTCATCGCCTCGGTCTCGACCAGCGTCCGGCCCATCGACTCGCGGACGTAGGTCCCGAGGTACGCACCCCGGGAAGGCACCGCAGGGGCGCCGACGGACGCCCCGGGACTCGGCGCCGCGCGTGGCGGCGGAACTGACGCCTCGTTCGAGAAGCGGCTTCTGTTCCCGGCCCGGTCGATCGCCTCGACGACGTAGTGGTAGCTGCCGCCGTCCGTCACCGAAGTCTCCATGTGGCTCGACTCGGGGCCCTTCGCGACAGGGGAGTACGGACCGCCGGCCGCGGTCGAGCGCAGGACCTCATAGTGGCCGAGGTCCGGCTCGCTGCCCTCGTCCCACGCGAGCCTGACCGCGCCGTCCCGTATCGTTGCCGCCAGCCCGGTCGGCGGTGCCGGCGGGACGGTGTCGACGGTGAAGCGGTGCACGGCGGCCGAGGGGTCGACCGTGCCCGCGCTGTCCCTGGCGCGGACCTCGAAGCTGTGGCTGCCGTCGGCGAGCGCTGCCGGCGTGTGCGGCGACACGCACGCCGCGAAGGCCTCCGCGTCGACCCGGCATTCGAACGTTCCTGCCTCGGTCGATGTGAACGCGAAGCTCGGCGTGTCGTCGCTGGTCGGGCTCGCCGGCTTGGCCGCGATGGACGTCTCAGGCGGCGTCGTGTCGTCCGTGGGGGCCGTCTGCACGACGAGCTCGGGCTTGTTCGAGGCCGCCTCGCGCGAGTAGAAGCTGCTGCTCGTGCCCGACCTTTGGCCGAGCCCGATGCTGACGAGGCCGTCCCGGACCAGGGCGGTGACGTCCAGCGACACGTAGCCGCCGGCGCTGTAGGTGGCCGAGGAAGCCACCGGGGCGCCCATCGGCGGGGCGTCGGCGTACTCGATCGTGGTCTCACCCCAGCCGTTGTCCGCGACGGCGTGAGCTGTGATGCCGGACGACGAGCTCGAGGTCGTGTAGAGCCTCAGGACTGCGTTGGTCACGCGCTCACCGACCGGAACGTCGACCTCGAAGCGCAGGTAGCCGTACGTCAGCGGCGACCCCCCGACCTTGATGGTCGTCGATCTGCCGAAGTTCTGCCTCGCGCCGTCTGCCGTGACGTAGGAGTCGGCGATCGATGTGCCCGGCGTGTCGACGACAAGGACGTGCCGGCCCACGATCACGAGCGCGCAGAGCGCGCCGACGCCCAATCCAACCCTGGACGCAGCCCTGACGACGGACGGCATTCGACCCGCCCGGCGGGCGGAGCGCTTACTGCCCACGGCGCGATCGGCTCCCCGGTGACGGGCCCGGACGCGTGACACCGTCCCGCCGCTCCGCGCGTCTCGCGGGGGCCGCGAGTGGATCGACGTTGCGGGGCGGGGCCGCCCGAAGCAGGTTGTGCATGGAGTCCTTTCCGCGTGTCCGGCTCGGTCGCGACCAGCCTAGCTCGCGTGTATGGGTTGGCGCCAGCGTCGGTTGTTCCAGCCCTGAACTGGTGCGCGCCGTCAGCTGACCGTGATCGCGACCACGAGCGTTCGGCTGAGGCCGCCGGCCACGAGATCGACCTCTGCGCAGCCGGAAGAACGGGCCTTGCCGGTCCGTTTACAGGCCGTGGTCCTTCCAGCACAAATGTCATGGCGCCGCCCGACGCGACGAATCCGGCGCCGCAGCGATTCTTCGTCTCCGCCGCGAAGGATGGGGACGCCATGAGAGCGGCTCTTGTCGGCTCCTCCGGCGGTCATCTCCTTCAGCTGCACCAGCTCAAGCCGTGGTGGGGCCAGCACGAGCGACTGTGGGTCACGTTCGACACGCCAGATGCTCAGTCGCTGCTGAAAGACGAGGCCAAGTCGTGGGCGTACCATCCCACCACCCGCAACCTCTTCAATCTGCTCCGGAACCTGGCCTTGGCATGGCGCCTCTTGCGGCGCTACCGCCCGGACGTAGTCGTCTCGACCGGCGCCGGCGTGGCGTTTCCCTTCTTCCTCGTCGCGCGCGCCCTTGGCATCAAGACGATCTACATCGAGGTCTATGACCGCATCGACCTGCCGACTCTCACCGGCAGGCTCTGCTATCCGCTGACGAACCTGTTTCTCTTGCAGTGGGAAGAGCAGAAACGGCTCTACCCACGTGGGGAGATGATTGGAGGGCTCCTGTGAAGCTTGTCGGTCTGGGCAATGAGGGAGGAGGCCCGATGGTCTTCGCCACGGTAGGAACGGACCACCATCCGTTCGACCGCATGATCCGGTGGGTCGATCGGTGGCTGGGAGCCAACGTCGATCGCGGAGTAACTGGCTTCGTCCAGACCGGTACGTCGGCCTCTCCTCAGCGGGCGCGCTCAGCGGACTATCTCGGGTATGAACAGATGGAGGCGGCGATGCGCGATGCGATCGCCGTGGTGACGCACGGCGGACCCGGGAGCATCATGCTCTGCTCATATCTCGGCAAGAAGTCGATCGTCGTCCCGCGCCGCGCTTCGCTCGGCGAGCACGTGGACGACCATCAGGTCCTCTTCAGCCGGCGACTCGCCGCTGAGGGGCAGATCGAGCTCGCGGAGACGGAGGAACGCCTCGGCGAGCTGCTCGATCGAGCCCTCGTGCATGGGGCGACGCTTGCCTCGCCCAGTGAGCGGGACCGTGTGGCAAGAACGGCGAAGCGGTTTGAGCGGCTGGTGGACGAGCTCCTGACTCGCCGCCCTCTCGATGCCCACGATGCTTGACTACCAGACGCACGAACGCCCGATCGAAGCGGACGAGGCCGTGAGCAGGCGGCCGATCCTCGTTACCGGCATCCCTCGCTCCGCGACGAGCTGGGTCGGCAAGATGCTCGACGCCAGCGGCGAGGTGGTGTACATCAACGAGCCGCTCAACGTGTGCCATCCACCGGGGCAGTCGCCCGGCGTCCTACGGGCGCCTGTGGACTTTCGCTTCCAGTACATCAGCGAGGCCAACGAGCACATCTACCTCGAGCCCTTCCGGGAGACGCTCCGCTTCCAATACCACTTCCGCGATGAGCTGAGGCGCAACCGCTCTGTGCCGGACCTGCTCCGCATGGTGCAGCACTCGAGCAGCTTCATGCGCGGCCGCGTCCGCGGCCGGCGTCCACTTCTCGACGATCCGTTCGCCGTGTTCTCCGCCGAGTGGTTCGCCCGTCGACTGAGCTGCCAGGTGGTGGTCGTGGTCAGACATCCAGCGGCCATCATCAGCAGTCGCAAGCGCTTGGGTTGGCGAGCCGACTTCGACAGCCTGTTGCGCCAGCCGGCCATGCTTGCGGATTGGCTCGAGCCGTTTCGGGACGAGATGGAGGCGCTGCGCCGCACCGACGACGAGGTGGCCGAGGGCGCCCTGCTCTGGCGGATGGTCTACAGCGTGGTCGCCGAGCAGAAGCAGCGCCACCCGGAGCTGCACGTCGTCCGGCACGAGGACCTGTCACTCGATCCGGTCGGCGGATTCGCCGGGTTGTTCGCCGCATTCGGCCTGCCCTTCAGCGGCAAGACGATCAGGCTGATCGAGCGCGCAACGAGCGGCCGCGACCGCGAGCGCCGCGTGGCCTGGTCGCTCTCGAGGAGCGGCCCCGCCCGAACGGCATTTCGGCGGCTCGACAGCCGCGTCAACGCGTCGAGGTGGAAGTCCAGTCTCAGCCCCGCGGAGATCTCGCGCATCCGCTCGCTTACCAGCGATGTCGCGTCGCTCTACTACGCCGACGACGAATGGGAGTAGGAGAAATGCTGCCGCACCACGGATCCCGGACGCTTGCCTCAGTGGTGACGACGCTTGCGGTGCTGTTCGCCGCTTCAGGTCCCGCGCTGGCCCAGGATGAGCCCGGAGCCGGTGACGAGAAGGCGAGTTGCATGGGCCTCGGCTCATCGTTCTACGGACAGTTCGCGCCTCAACAGCGAGCCTTCGTCGCGCTCATCGTCAACGAGCTCCACGACGTGCCCGGCCAGTACTACCTCGAGTTCGCCCGGGAGAAGGAGGGCGGGACGATTCCCGCCCCGTGCGGGACGAGGATCGAGTAGCGGTCGATAGGCGCTGACCCGCGCCGCGCCAGCCCTCGCCTATTGGCTAGCGACAGGGCATCTCGCTCCATCTAGGCTCGGCTCCAGAGAGCGAACCGGAGGTAGCGTAAGGATGTCGCGCGCTCGTGGCCTTGGAATGATGGTGGCGGCAGCGAGCGTGCTCGCCGCGCTCGCACTGCCCGCGGGGGCTCAGGCCGCCGGTGAGGTCCTGACGTTCGCCACGAATGCCGACGCGCGGGTATCTGAGAGCTCGCCGTGGAGCAACTACGGCGCGAGCAGCTACCTGCGCGTCGACGGCGGCAGCGACCCGGACGTGGAAAGCTACGTGAGCTTCACGGTCAGCGGCCTGCCGGGACCCGTCGCGCGCGCTCGTCTGCGACTGCGGGCGACGACCGGGACGTCCAACGGCCCGACCGTGCACGCGGTGACCGGCCTGTGGCAGGAGTCCGGTATCACTTGGAACACGCGTCCGGCGCGGGAGGCGGCCGCGCTGGCCGACCTCGGGACCGTGACCGGCAGCACCTGGGCAGAGCTCGACGTCACTGCCCGCGTGACGGGGGAAGGGACCTACGACTTCGCGCTGGTGCCGGCCTCCAGCGACGGCGTCGACTTCGCCTCGCGTGAGGCCGGTGCCACGACGCAGCCCGAGCTCGTCGTCGAGATGGCGGATGGCGCCCCGGTCGTGGCGGCGGCGGGCGACATCGCCGGCTGCAGCTGGAGCCAGGACGCGGCGACCGCGCTGGTCCTCGATGCGCTGAATCCCACCACGCTGCTGCCGCTCGGCGACACGGTCTACGAGGACGGCACCGCCGCCGAGTTTCGCGACTGCTATGAGCCGACCTGGGGGCGCCACAAGGGCATCTCCAGCCCGGTCGTGGGCAATCACGAGTACGGGACGTCCGGCGCCTCGGGCTACTTCGACTACTTCGGCGCCGCCGCGGGCGACCGCTCGAAGGGCTATTACGCGTTCGACGTGGGAGCCTGGCGCCTCTACGCGCTCAACACCAACTGCTCGAAGGTCTCATGCTCCGCCGGCTCCACGCAGGAGCAGTGGCTGCGCGCGGACCTGGCCGCGCACCCGCGCTCGTGCACGCTGGCGTACTCGCATCACCCGCGCTTCACCTCAGCCGGTGGTGGCTACACGAGCGTCTGGGGGCTGTACAAGGCGTTCTATGACGCTTCAGGCGACATCTGGCTCGCCGCGCACCAGCACGTCTACGAGCGGCTGGCGCGCTTGAGCCCGTCCGGCGACCTCGACGCCGCCGGAGTCCGCAACTTCGTCGTGGGCACGGGCGGCGCCGGTCTGTTCGGCATCGGCTCTCCCATCACCGGCTCCGAGGTTCGCAACAACCGCACGCACGGCGTGCTCGGGCTGACCCTGCGCGCGACAGGCTATGACTGGGAGTTCACGCCGATCGCGGGCGCAACCTTCACCGACAGCGGCAGCGACACGTGCGTCGGGCCGGCCGGCGATACCACGCCCCCGAGCGCACCCACGAACCTGAGCGCCACAGCGCCGAGCGGATCGCAGGTCGACCTGAGCTGGACGGCCTCGACCGACGACGTCGCCGTCACGGGCTACGACGTCCTGCGCGACGGGACGCTGATCGCCACCGTCACGACCACCGGCTACACCGACACGACCGTCACCGCCGGCACGCCCTACACGTACACGGTCAAGGCTCGCGACGCAGCCGACAACGTCTCGGCGGCCAGCAACAGCGCCACAGTGACGCCGGCCGACTCGAGGACCTTCCCGGCCGAGGCCGACGCGCGCGTGCAGGAGGCCAAACCTTCGTCCAACTACGGCAGCAGCAGCTACCTGCGAGTCGACGACGGCAGCGACCCGGGCGTCGAAAGCTACCTGCGGTTCACCGTCAGCGGCGTGGACGGCGCGGTGAGCTCGGCACGGCTGCGCCTCTGGGTCACCGACGGCACCGGCAACGGGCCGGCGGTCTGGAGCACGACCGCCAGCTGGACGGAGTCCACGCTGACCTGGAACAACCGCCCTGCCCGCACGGGCTCCGGCCTCGACGACAAGGGGGCGGTGGCGAAAGGCACCTGGGTCGAGTTCGACGTCAAGCCGCTCGTCACCGGCAATGAGACGTACACGTTCATCCTGGCCGGCACCTCCAGCGACGGCATCGACATGAGCTCGCGCCAGGCGTCGGACACGACCCGGCGGCCGCAGCTCGTCGTCCGCTGGGGTTAGACAGCGCTCAGCGGATCACAGGGGACCGCGGCGCCACGGCCCGGTGACCGCGCAGGTCATCCCCTCGACCGGGTCCTCGTCGAAGCGGGCGCGGCCGAAGACGTTGAAGAACAGCGTCCGCCCGCTCTGGCTGAAGCAGGCGCCGGCCAGCTCGGACCCGTTGAGCACGTTGACCGCGAGCTCGAACGCCTCGCCCGCCTGCGTCAGCCCGATCAGCCGGTTGACGTGCTCGATGCCCGGCGCCAGCGGGTGCGTGTCCACGTAGGCCCCCGAGGCGTCGTCCTCGCACACGATCAGGCCGCCGCGCGGCGTCACGGTCAGGTTGTCGGGCCCGTCCATCGCGGTTCCGGACGGCGACTCGTACACGAGCGTGAGCGTGCCGCCGCCGGCGCCCGGCCGGTAGGCCCAGACCTGGCCGAAGCCCTCGGCGTAGTCGTCGGAGTTGACGTCGCCGTTCTTGGCGTCGCCGCCACTGGTGGAGACGAAGAAGATCGTGCTGTCGTCCTCCCAGCAACCCTCGAGACGGTTGAACTTCGCGCCGCCCTTCGCCCACCCCTGGCTGAAGGTGCTGCGCGCGTCGCCCACGCCCGTGAGCTCGGGATCCGGCTCGTCGATCGTCACCCACTGCACCGCAAGCGCCTCGCCGCGCGTGCGCCCCTCACGCAGGTCGACCTGCGGCTGCCCCGCGATCGCGAGCATCTCCAGCACGCCGCCCGCCGTCAGATCGTCGGGGTTGTCCGGGATGTAGCGGTAGAACCCGGCGCCGACGCCCCCTCGTCATCGCGTCTCTGTACGACGGCACACTAGCGTCGTCACGGCGTCAGCATCGACACGACCGAGCGGACCGCCGGTCGGTCAGGCGCTGCGACGGCCTGCGACATAGGCCACGGTCCGCAGCAGGATCTTGATGTCAAGCCACAGTGACCACGTTGCGGCGTATAGGTAGTCCAGCTTGACCATCTCCTCGAGCGGGACGCGCGTGGATCCGATGATCTGCCATGCGCCGGTCATGCCCGGCGTGACGTTCAGCCTGTTTCGCTGCCAACCCTCGATCTTGGCGTCGTCGTCGGGCACGAGGGGCCGCGGTCCCACGAGGCTCATCTCACCGCGCACCACGTTCCACAGCTGGGGCAGCTCATCAAGCGAGCTCTTCCGCAAGACGCGCCCGACCGCGGTGACGCGCGGGTCGTTGGCGATCTTGAACAGGCCCTGGGTCTCGTTGAGCTCGAGCAGGGCCGCCTTCTGAGCATCGGCCCCATCGACCATCGAGCGGAACTTGAGCATGTAGAACTCGCGGCCTCCGCGGCCGATCCGCTTCTGGCGGTAGAGGACCGGACCTGGCGAGTTGAGCTTGATCGCGAGCGCGATCGCCCCTACCAACGGGGCCAGCACGACAAGGCCGCCTGCCGCCGCGACGAGATCCATGCCCCGCTTCAGCAGCCGGGACGACCTGGTCAGCTCGGAGCGGCGGATGCCGAGGAACGTCACCCCGTCGACGTCGTCGAACTCGAACGACGATCCCGCGACCTCCAGCATGCGCGGGAGCACGCTGAGCTTGACGCCCAGTGCCTTGACGACCCGGATCGCCTCGAGGCTGTCATCGGATGCGCTCGGCACGATGATCACTCGGTGGATGGCGTTGGTGATGAGGATCTCGGCCAGGTTCTCGAGGGTTCCCACCACGGGTACCGCCGAGCTGCCGTTTCGTCCATTCTCCGGGGCGTCGCCGGCCAGCGGCATGCGGCCGACGACGGTGGCCTTGAGGGAGAAGCTGACATCGAACTTCCGGCGTAGCACCGCGGCGGTGTGTGCGTCGCCGAGCACGAGGCAGCGCTCTACGGGCGTGATCTCGCGTACTCCCCGGCGAGCCAGGGCGCGACCGAGGAGCATGAGGATGAACAGCAGCAGCCACAGCGCGACGACCTCGCCGGCCTGGAGCTGCCTCGTCGCCGTCAGGTCCGCGGCCAGCCACGTCAGCAGCGCATAGAGCGTGGCGACTCGGAAGATCCCCGGGGCCTCTTCGAGCGTGGTCTTGCGCAGGAGATGCTCGTCGCGGTGATACAGACCCGTGATCTGGGCGATCAGCACCAGCACGGGAAGCATGAGCAGCGCGCCCGCGGGAACCGGTTGATGCCCCGCCACCGCTCCCGCCACGAACAGGGCGACGGCTCCGGCCAGAACGTCGGCAGCCGCCAGCGGGCGCCTGAGGAGCGCGTCCCGCCGCAACAGCGCGAGAGCGCTCGGACCCTCGCGAAGGACGCCGACGCCCGGGCCGGCCGGACCAGTCTGCTCGCCGGCGAGGCCGACGAGAACATGAGGCACGGCGACGCCGCCGTTGGGCACGGCCGGCCCAGCCCCGTTGTCCGTACGGTCTGGAGGTGCGCCGTTATGGCGCTCGGATTGCGGCGACGCGTCCTCCGGGAGTGCGGTCTCGCGATGGTTCATGTCAAACACGGCGCAATGACAACGGACCGACCGAGCCGCTTCTTCCGCAAGCCCGATGCGCAGGCCGCGCCCGAGCTGGGTCGCGTCTCCCGCCGCTGACGCGCATTTCGCGCGGCAACCCGCGGGAATCGCGGCCGGCTTGACCGACGTCCGGCCGGCTTGACCGACGTCTTGTGGCCAGGTCGGAAGTTTGGCCCTCTCGCCAGCGTTGACTTGGCGATGCACCTCATCGACGACCCAACTAGCCGAGGACAGGAGCTGAGTTGACGAAGTCACGCTTTGTCCCTTCGGGGCGGTTCTCAACCCCTCACGCGACCAACGGCGATTCGCCTCACGGCTCCAACGGCCACCACGCGACCAACGGCGATTCGCCTCACGGCTCCAACGGCCACCACGCGACCAACGGCGATTCGCCTCACGGCTGCCGCATCTACCTGGTCCGCCATGGCCAGACCGTGATGAACGTCCAGGTCCGCTTCCGCGGGCGGCTCGATGTTCCGCTGAACGAGCAGGGCCGCAGGGAGGCATGGCTCGCCGCGCACGATCTGGCAGATGCTGGACTCGCCGCCGCCTACACGAGCCCGCTCTGTCGAGCCCGCGAGGTCGCCGAGGCGATCGGGGAGGTCACGGGAGTCCAAGTGCGCGACCTGCCGGGTCTCATCAACGTGGACTACGGCGACTGGGAGGGCTTGACCAAGGAGGAGTGCGCCCAACGCGATCCCGAGAGCTGGCGCCGCTACCGGGAGCTGCCCGAGGAAGCGGTGTGCCCGGGTGGCGAGGCGTTGGCGGACGCCGCGGACCGGATCGTGGACGCCCTCGTCTCGCTGGGCCAGCGTCACCCCGGTCAGGCGGTGGCGGCGGTGACTCACGGCGCCATGGTGCGCCTGGCCCTGCTCCGCGTCGCTCCGCCGGCAGACGGGAAGTGGGAGGTGCCTCTGGCCACCGGATCAGCGACCGTCTTCGATGTCACGGCGGACGGCCTGTCCCTCGTTTCCCCGACGGCGGCCGTCGTCAACGGTGGTGGGGGAGGTGCGCCCGCATCGCCCTCCGGCGCCAACGGGCACTCCGCCGTGGCCGGCGAGTCTCTGGTCGTCACGGAGGCGTCGCGATGACCGACGACCCTCGCAACGACGTACTGACGCTGCGCGACTACGTCGCGGTGCTTCAGCGACGGAGGTGGCTCGTCCTCGTGGTGGCGCTGCTGGTGCCGCTCGCCGCCGTCCTCATGTCGCTGCAGAAAGCGGAGCGCTACGAGGCCTCGGCCAAGGTGCTCGTCGGCATCGGCGAAACTCCGCAGGGCTCGAACCAGCGCGTGGCTCCCGAGCGGCTGCTCGAGACCACGGCCGCGCTGGCGCGCGCACCAGAGGTAGCGCGACGCACGCTCGTCGCGGCGCGAGCGCCCGATCAGAGCATCGAGGCTTTTCTGCGCGCCTCCAACGCCGCGGCAAATCCCAACAGCGATCTGGTCACGCTCCGCGTCAGCGACACGGATCCCGCGCTCGCCATGCGTCTCGTCACGGAGTACGCACGGGAGTACATTCGCTATCGCCGCACACTTGACAGGGGCCGCTATGCGCGTGAGACGGGGAACGCGTTCCTCGTCGGCTCGCCGATTGCGGCCGTCAAGGTCGGGCCGCAGACCGTTCGGGACGGCGGACTCGGGCTCGGCCTCGGGCTGATCCTCGCCGTCGTGCTTGCGTTCCTGGTGGACGCGCTGGCCGCGCGCGTAAGCTCTCCCGAAGAGATCAGGGCGCGACTCGGTCTCCCTCTTCTCGCCCGTCTACCCAAGCCCGCGCGCTGGCTCCGACGGCAGCACGGCTTGGCGATGGTGGCCGAGCCGACTGGGCATCAGGCGGAGGCGTTCCGCTCGTTCCGCACGAATCTCGACTTCTTCAACCTCGAGCAAGGGGCGCGGACGATCATGGTCACGAGCGCGATCGACAAGGAGGGCAGGTCCACGAGCGTGGCCAACCTCGCCGTCGCGTTGGCGCGGCAGGGCCGCCGTGTGATCCTTGTCGACTTGGACCTTCGTCGCGCCACCCTCCATCGCTTCTTCGGGCTGGCCGACCAGCCCGGCGTGACCGACATCGTGCTGGGCCGCGTGGCGCTCGAGGAAGCTTTGATGAGAGTGGGGAGCGCGGAATCGGACGCCGACGCGGGAGCCGCCCGGAACGGCAATGGAAGGCCGGTCCACCAGGGATCGCTCCATGTCCTCACCGCCGGCTCGCCCCCGCCGAACATCGGCGAGTTCGTCAGCAGCGCTGGGTTGACGTACCTGCTCGCGAGCCTCGTCGATCACGCGGACCTGGTGCTGATCGACGGTCCGCCGCTCCTTGCGGGCGGCGACGCAGTAGCGCTCAGCGCAAACGTCGACGCGCTCGTCATGGTCGCACGCCTCGATTCCCTCCGCCGCCCGATGTTGTACGAAATCCGTCGCGTGCTCGACCTGTGTCGATGCGGCAAGCTCGGCTTCGTTGCGGCCGGCGTGGAGGCTTCCGACGCCCAGAAGCACCTGAGCCGTCCGCCGGCGCCGGGACTGCCGCGGCGTGAGTGGGAACCGCTGAAGTCTGCCGAGGAATGAGCAGCTCCACACCGGACCGGAGCCCCAAGGTCCTCTTCATCGGCGGCTACAGCCGAAGCGGCAGCACTCTCCTCGACTGCATGCTCGGCGAGATACCGGGCGTGATCTCCACCGGAGAGCTCGCCTACCTCTGGACGCATGGGCTCGAGCAGAACCAGCTGTGCGGATGCGGTCAGAGGTTCCTCGAGTGCCCGTTTTGGCACGAGGTCGGTCAGCGTGCGTTCGGCGGCTGGAGCAATGTGGACGTCGACGCGATGCTCCGGTTGGAGAGGGCGGTGAACCGACACCGCTTTCTCCCGCTTCTCCTGGAGCCGCGGCTGTCACCTGAGTATGACCGCAGGCTCCGGCGCTACGCCGAGATCCTTGGTCGGATCTACCACGGGATACAGCAAGCCGGGGGCGCGCGGCTGATCATCGACTCGACGATCGACCCGGCCTATGGATTCCTGCTGAGACATGTGCCCAATCTCGATTTGCGTCTCGTGCATCTCGTGAGGGACAGCCGTGCGACGGCCTTCTCCTGGACCAGGCTGCAGAGAAAGACCGATCGTGTCGACGCGGTCGTATATCAGCGAAGGTTTCGCCCTGGTGCGACTGCCCTTCGCTGGACGGCCTACCACCTGCTCGTCCACGCGCTCGGCAAGACGGGTGTCCGCCCGATGCTCGTCAAGTACGAAAATGTCATCGCTTCCCCCCGGGACGAGATCGAGCGGATCATGCAGCACGCCGAGGAGCCGATCCGCGGAGACATGCTCGGCTTCCTGGCGCCCGGCGACGTACGTCTCGGCGTCAACCACACCGTGGCGGGAAGCCTCATGCGCTTGCGGCGAGGCCCGCTGCCGATCCGGCTCGACGACGAGTGGCACCACGCCCTGGCCGCCCGCGATCGGCGCACGGTCACGCTGCTCAGCTGGCCGCTCTTGCGAGCGTATGGCTACCCGGGTACCAACGGACAGGGGCCGCGGACCTCGCGCCAGTGAGGCGTTGCGTCGCGCGCAGCAGCCGAGTGAGGGGTTGACGCTCTAGGCGACAGCGGACTCGACCGCGGCCACAAGGCGCTCGCACACCGCCTCGACCTCCTCGACAGCCGGCGCCTCCACCATGACGCGCACGACCGGCTCGGTCCCGCTCGGGCGCAGCAGCACGCGGCCGCGGCCGGCCAGCCGTGCGGCCTCCCGCTCGACTGCAGCGCGCACGCCGTCGGCCTCGGCCAGCGCGCCACCGTCGGGCACCCGCACGTTCACCAGCTTCTGCGGCAGCTTTTCCATTGCGGCGCGCTCCGCGAGGTCGCGGCCGTCGAGCGCCTCCATCGTCAGCAGTGCGGAGGCGATGCCGTCGCCAGACGGCACGAAGCCCATGTCGATGATGTGGCCTGACTGCTCGCCCCCGAGCGCCCAGGAGCGCTCGCGCAGCGCCTCGAGCACATAGCGGTCGCCCACCGGCGTGGTGACGACCTCTACGCCGGCCCTGCGCATGGCGATGTGGAACCCGTAGTTCGTCATCACGGTCACCGCCACGCCGCCGCCGCGCAGCCGGCCCTGGTCGCGCACGTGCAGCGCGGCGAGCGCGATCAGCTCGTCGCCGTCCACGACGGTCCCGTGGCGGTCAACGGCGAGCGTGCGGTCGCCGTCACCGTCGAACGCGAAGCCGACGTCGTGGCGGCCCGCGCGGACCGCTTCGACGAGCGCCTCGACGTGCGTCGAGCCGCAGCCGGCGTTGATGTTGCGGCCATCAGGCTCCGCGGCCAGCGCGTCGACCTCTGCCCCGAGGCGCCGGAAGATCTCCGGGGCCGCCCGGTAGGTGGCGCCGTTCGCGCAGTCGAGAACGATGCGGCGGCCTGAGAGGTCGAGGCCCGCGAAGCGCTCGTGCAGCGCGCGAAGGTAGTCCTCGAGCGCACCATGGAAGCGCCGCACCCGCCCGATGCGCCCGCCGGTCGGGGACGGACCCTCGAGCGCGCGCTCGATCTCCAGCTCGATCTCGTCGGAGAGCTTGTAGCCGTCGCCGCCGAAGAACTTGATCCCGTTGTCGCGGTACGGGTTGTGCGACGCCGAAAGGACGACGCCGAGGTCGAACCCGTAGCGGCGAACCAACAGCGGCGCGCCTGGAGTCGGGAGCACGCCGCCGAGCAGCGCTTCCCCGCCCGCGGCGGCCACGCCGGCGGCCACCGCCGCCTCCAGCATCTCGCCCGATTCGCGCGTGTCGCGGATGACGAGGACGCGCGGCGCCTCCCCGTCGACCCGTGCGGTTGCCGCGCGCGTGAGCGCGAGCGCGAGCTCGGCGGTGAGGAACTCGCCTGCGGCGCCGCGGACGCCGTCGGTGCCGAAGAGCTTGCGGGCCATCGCTCAGCCGCCTCCCATCCTTCGTGCGGTGGTCGTCAGGCCAGCCATCGCGCAGCCCATAGGGGCGGCGGTCGCCGGACGGGCCGCCACCGCTAGCGCTTGGAGAACTGCGGCCGCTTGCGCGCCTTCTTGAGGCCGGCCTTCTTGCGCTCCTTCACGCGCGCGTCGCGCGTGAGGAAGCCGCGGCGCTTGAGCTCCGAGCGCAGGTTGGGATCGGCCTCGATCAGGGCCCGCGAGATGCCGTGGCGCAGCGCGCCGGCCTGGGCGGACACTCCGCCGCCGTGCATCGTGGCGACGACGTCCATGCGCGTGTCGTAGCCGACCGCCTCGAGCGGCTGGCGGATGTTGCGCTGCAGCGTGAAGCGAGGGAAGTGCTGCTCGAGCGTGCGGCCGTTGATCACATAGGCGCCGGTGCCGGGCTTGAGGATCACGCGCGCGACGGAGGTCTTCCGCTTGCCGGTCGCCGTGTAGCGGGCGCCGGCGGCCAAGTCGATCGCCGCATCGGTGATCGGCTGCGGCTCGAGCTCCTCGGCCTCGGCCACCACCTCGGCGGGCGGCTCCTCCTCGGCCTCCTCGGCCCAGCGCGACTCGGCCTCGCGCAGCGCCTCGGCGCCCTCGCGCACGATGTCGACCTCGAGATCGGCACCGGGGATCTCCGGCTTCACGCGCGGGCGCTGCTCGACCTCCTCGTCCTCCTCGACCTCGCCCTCGGCGGCAGGCTCGGCGGCCGCGGTCTCGTCCGCGGGGGAGGCCTCCGGGCCGGCGGGGGCGGCCGCCTCGGCGATCCGCTGCTCGGACTCGGCGACGGGCTCGTCGGCGATCGCCTGCTCGCGCTCCTGCTGGCGCTCGGTCGGCTGCTCCTCGGCGCCGACGGCGTCCTCGGCCGCGAGCTCCTCCGGCTCGTTCACTTCGCCCTGCTTGTCCTCGGCCATCAGGTCTGGATCTCCATCGGTTGCGGCTTCTGCGCCTCGTGCGGATGGTGTGCGCCGGCGTAGACCTTGAGCTTGGTGAGCTGCTTGCGGGCGAGGCGGTTCTTGGGGAGCATCCCTCGCACGGCGATGCGGATGACCTCCTCCGGGCGCCGCTCCAGCATGTCGTTGAGCGTGCGCGTCTTCAGCCCGCCCGGGTAGCCGGAGTGCCGGTGGTACAGCTTCGCGTGCCGCTTGGCGCCGGTGACCGAGATCTTCTCGGCGTTGACGACCACGACGAAGTCGCCCGTGTCCACGTGGGGCGTGTAGGTCGGCTTGCGCTTGCCGCGCAGCGCGTCGGCGATCTGGGTCGCGAGACGCCCGAGGGTCTGCCCCTCGGCGTCCACGAGCAGCCAGTTGCGCTCGCGGTCCTGTGGCGTGGCGACGTAGGTCTTCACGGCGGCGGACCATGATAGCCACGTCTCGGTGGCGCCGTCCGGAACTGGTGCATATACTGCCGCGCGTTCACAACACGGCCGAATCCGCCTGGGACGGGCGGAGCGGGGGAACCGAGTTCGGGGGGCGAATCCAGGCACTGCCGCCTGGTAGCGCAAGTGTTTGCGCGAGCCCGTCAGCTAACCCCGTAGGCCGCCGAGACAGCAGGAGCGGATGGCGCGCCAACGGGGGGGCGCCGCGGCACGCCGCGGGCGCACAATTGCATACGCGGGAGCCTCTCGCCGGGCACGCACCGTCTCCCGCCGCGCACCGCTCGTCGCGCTCGTCATCGCGGTCGGCGCGACCCTCGCGCTCGCGGCGCCC
>JBOGYU010000003.1:0-37813 GCA_050696935.1 Solirubrobacteraceae bacterium
TCGGGCGAGAGCTCGCGCACGAACACCTCCGGCGGACGCACAACCACCTCCACACTCGCGGGCATGCGTCCTGGTTCGCCACCAGCAGCCAGTTTCCGGTCAAACGTTTCCAGCCGACCCACTAGCGTCCTGTCAGCCGAGGGCGAAGTTGCGGTGCGCCGTTTAGGAGCCCTAACCACTTTTTCATGACCGCGTAGCCTCCCACCTTACGGTTCCGACTGGTCTTCGAGCCATCGATGAAGCGGGGCTACGCACTCTCCGAGAGGCGGTCCTTGTCCGGTGCATGTCGATCCTGGAGGCCTACGTTACTGACCTCGGTCGTGAGGTGGTGGAACGTCGGTTCGGACAGCAAATCACGGATACACGGGCGAAGACTCTCGCCGACTACCTCAGCGCCAAGCGATGGAAGTCTGCGCGCTCGTGGCACGACTATGAAGAGATCTGGAAGGACGGACTCGGGCTATCGCTCGGTGGCTTTGGAGAGTGGGATCAGATCACGATCGCCCGAGCTGCGCGCAACGCCATCGTCCACTCGCTGGGGGAGTACAACGCCGAGTACCGCCGCGTAGCTCGCACTAAGCTCGAAGGGCTCGGGATCGATCCAGACCGCGCAAGCGGCCGGATCCCGCTCGACGAGGCGGACGTGCGGGACGGTTTGAGTGTCGCTCGTAAGTTCGTGTTCTGGACTGATCCTCTTGTTGTCTAGCTCAAGTCGTGAATGATTCGAGTTGGCACGCAAAAGGGCGGAGTCGGCAAGCCGAGCGTCTGCGCGACGCCGAAGTACATTCGCTAAACGCGGCACGCAATCGCCAAGGTCCGGGCCTACCGAAGCAGCATCGGGTCCGCGTCTGGGTCGAAGTGGAAGGTCTCGACCTTTTGACACTCGACGAACGTCCGCGCCCACGCCTCAGCGGCCTCGGCGGTCACGACAAGCCGCTCGCGGCTTTCGGCATCGGTAAGCCGTTGCGCGTCAACGCAGTCGCCCAGCGCGTCGACGACGCGCCGCAGCGTGCCGCTCACTAGCTCGCGGAGGAGATCAGCCGGGCCGACGAACACCACTCCCTCTTCGTGGTCGTGCGCCGGCAACTGCGCGCGCATCATCACGACCAACCGCAGCTCGTACTCGCGCGCCGCGACATTCTCGGCCACAGCCTCGCCGTCATCAACCGCCTGCTCGGCCCACGCCCGCTGGAGCGCCTCCTCCAGCGGTCCTCGCGCCGCTTCCAGCTCGTCCACGAGCCACGGCCACTGGACCGCCGACAGCTCGACCCGCCAGACGTCGCAGACGCCCAAGCCGGACACCGACCGACCGGGCGCTGACGCGCCCGCCTCGCCGGCGATACTTTGATCGTGCATAGGAGCCACGTCTCCTGTGCCGGCCCCGGGGACGTTGGCGCGTCGCCCGGGGCAACCTTGCATTGTCCTTAGACAGCGAGCGAGCAACGGCCGAAATTCGCCCCCCGCCCGCGTAGGGGCGCGTCAGTTGACGTGGCTCGACAGGCGTTCCGATGCGACCCGCTCCTGGCGCAGGCCTCACCGCGGCCAGAGCATTCGGATCTGACCCTCGTAGACGCCGTAGATGTACGGCCCCGGACGTGTGGCCTGCCGCAGAATCCGGTGCCGGTTCTCGACGAACCGTCGCGCCTGCTCCTCGCCACGGAGTTGAGCGTTCGTGAGGCAGAACGCCCGAACGCCGCCGGCGATCAGCGCGTCCCGCTCGGCTGGGCGCCGTCGGATCGCGTCGTCCTTCATCAGGACGACCCAGCCACGCTCGCCGACGTCGCGAAGCCACGTCTCATCCCTGAGGCCCTGGCCCACCCGCTCGCCGTAGACGTCAGCCATCGTGTGCACGACCAGTCCATGGGCCCGGAGCGCGTCCGGGACCGCCCGGCGCCCCAGGCTTCGATCAGTGAAGAACTCGGGCTGCTCGGCCATCGGCCGCGACTATCCGACGGCAGTCGGACGGTTGGCCCTAGGCAGCGCTGCGTGTAGCGACGCGGATCACGTCCTCGACCTGGTCCACCGGTACGGCGAAGTCAGCGGCGATGTCGCTGATCGTGTCGCCGGCAAGGAACCGATCGACCAGATCCTCCACCCGCGCGCCGCCGTTGGTCAGGATCGGGAGACCGAACGCCACGTCTGGATCGACGACCACCGCGGCCCGCTGGTAGATCGGCAGCTGCAGGTGCGATGCCCACCCATCGTCGCCGTAGGTGATCCGCTGCAGATAGTCACGGACCAGTTCGGTGAACTGGTACTGGCCGGTCCTCGGCGCGACGAGCTCGAGCAGCTCATCGTCGCTGCGTTCGGAGGCGTAGTCGAACAGGACCTCGGCGCCGTCCGTGTAGAGGCGCCGGGAAGCCAAGGCATGGTCGATGCCGATCTCGCGGGACAGCACATCGACGGCCGGCCGGATGCGCTGAAGGGGAACGCGCGCCTTTCGGAACGCCGAGAGCACGTACGCCTCCGCAAAGCCGAGGAACGGCACGGTCGCGTCGTGACCATGTCGGGGGAACACCGTGATGAGCGGCGATCGGCCGGCCGGAGGTCGCGCCCATTGGTGGATCGTCGACGTCGGCACTCCGAGGTAGCCGGCCGCCTCACGCAACGTGAAGATCGGCCGCGCGACCCGCGGGTCGTCGGGCGCCAGGTGCTGCTCGGTCTGTCCTCGCTCGGTCGTCGTCGCCATCAGCTACCGGGTTCGCTGTCGTTCAAATTGATCCTACGCCCGCGCACGGCGACTACCGCTTACGCCGCCTCTATTCGGGACACGTGGCCCGTCAGGTGTCCCGAACGGGCCCGAAACGGCCGCAAATTGCGGGAAAGCCCGCCAGTGTCCCGAACGATCTCAATCGTGCCGATTTGCAGGACTTTTGACCCGGGAAACATAGCCATTAGCAGCAACTGAAAATCGTGGTGTCCTCGGTTCGAGTCCGGGTCTCGCCATCGCCGCGAAGTCGCTGCAAATCGGCGGTTTCTTAGACGAGTGGGACATCCGGAATGTTTCCGTTGTCCCCGCCCAGCATGGCCGAGCAGTTGGCGCTGTGCCGTGGCATCAAACAGCGCCGCTGACAGTTCAGTCCCGTCAGCAGTCCCCTTGGACCGGAGCGCCCGGCCAAAGGCCGCCACGTCGATGTAACCGGGCCCGCGGATCCACGGCTGCGAGCGAGCGGTGCGGTGGCTCGACGTCTCGGTGCTCGACGCCGCGGGCAAGCCGGTGGACCGGGAGGGCGTCATGTCCGCTCCCGACCTGTTCGCGCTCAGCCTGCGCTTCCAGAGCACGCGCAAGTCGCACTTCCTCGGCGGCGAACGACGCCGCGCACATCGCCGCAGCGATCGCGGCGCGCGCTGGCGGTGGCCGGCTGCGTCGCGCGGCGTGAGCGCCACCGCTGCCCGTCGCGGGCAGCGAGGCGATCGCGCACGGGCTTGCGCGTTCTCCGCTTGTTTGGAAGCATTGGATCCAGAATGGCCTCGGATGGCGAACTGTCACGCCTCGGTAGTACTGATTGGATCCGACCCGCGAAATGACTGCCGGGGACGACGTAGTGGTGGTGGGCGGCGGAGTCCAGGGCGTCGTGACGGCGCTGCACCTCCGCGAGTCCGGTGTCAGCCGCGTGCGGCTGCTCGAACGGCACGGGCTCCTCGAGGCGACGAGCGGCGCCGGCGCCGGCTTCGTCGCCATCTGGGCGGCGATGACTGCCCGCCCGTACGGCGAGGAGGAGCTGGCCGTCGAGCGCTACGGGCTCGGCTTCTATCGCGCGCTCCATGAGCGCGGGCACGACATCGACTTCCGGCAGAACGGGCTCCTGCTCGTTGGCGCCGACGACGAGGCGTTCGAGCAGTTCCGGGCCGTACGCCGGGAGCGGTTCGATCCCGACACCGCCGTGGTCGACGCCGAGCGGATCGAGGAGCTCACCGGCGGCGCGGTCCTCGCTGCGGGGGTTCGCGGCGGGGTCTTCCAGCCCGCCGCCGCGCAGGTGTTCACGCCGAAGGTCGGGACCGCGCTCGCGGCCCGGGCTCGAGAGGCAGGGATCACCGTCGAGCGCGGACGCCCCGCGACCGGCCTCGAGGTGCGGCGCGGGCGCGTGACCGGCGTCCGGACGCAGACGGGGACGGTCGCGTCCGGCGCCGTCGTGCTCGCCGCCGGCGCATGGAGCAACCAGCTGCTCCGGCCCCACGGTGCCCGGCTGCCGCAGGTGCCCCACGTGACCTCACGGGCGATCACCGAGCCGCTCGGGGTTCCGCGCACCATGCCGGCGCTGATGTTGTCGGGCGTGATTGAAGGCGGGCCGCGTCTCTGGGTCCGCGAGCACCAGGGAGGGCTGCTGTGGGGCGTCGTCCAGCGGACGTATCCGCGGCACATGCTGATCGGGCGCGAGGAGCTGCCCCTCCGCCTCGACGCGATCCCGCTCGACGGCGTGCAGGAGGCCGAGCGCGTCGCACGCGCGGTGTCGAGGGTCATGCCGGCGCTGAGTCGCTATCGCCGCCTGGCGCTCGCGCACGGCGCGCCGTGCTTTACCCCCGATCACCGGGCGCTCGTCGGTCCCGTGCCCGGCATCGACGGCCTTTACGCGATCGCCGGCGACAACGAGGCGGGCGTCACGCACGGACCTGGCTTCGCGAAGGTGCTCGCCGACCACATCGTGCGCGGGTCGAGCGAACTCACCGACCTCGAAGGCTGGAGGATCGACCGGTTCGGCGAACGCTACGTGACCGAGGCCGAGGTCGCCGAGGGCGTCGAATTGGCGGCGGCCGGCTGAGCGGTCGTTCGCGCCCCCCGTTCAGTGCAGGACCTGGCCTCCGGTGACGGCGACGGTCGCCCCTGAAACGTAGCTCGCCACCGGCGCGACCAGGAACGCGATGACCACCGCGACCTCGCGCGGCTCGGCGAATCGCCGCAGCGGTGCCTGCTCCTCGAGCGCACGTCGGGTCGCCGCATCGATGCCGGCGTTCATCATCGGCGTGTCGACCATGCCTGGCGCGATGCCGTTCACGCGGATCCCCTGCGGGCCGAGCGCCGTCGCGAGTCCGCGCACCATCGTGGTGACTGCGCCCTTCGTGACCGCGTAATGCAGGCGGTCAGGGCGCCCGCCGGTGAGCCACGCGGCGCTGGAGGCGAGCACGACAGCGCCACCGCCGGCCCGCGCCATCGAAGCGGCCGCGGCCCGAGCCAGGAGGAACGACGCGCGCACGTTGACGTCCTGGTGGAGATCCCACGTGCCGACGTCGATCTCGTCCAGCCCGCACGGTGTCATCGCGGCGGCTAGATGGACCAGGCCATCGACCCGGCCGAACGACTCCACGGCGCGCTCGACGATCGCCGCGGGGACCTCCGGAGCGCGCAGATCGCCGCCCCATGCGACGTGATCGCCGCCCGGCAGCGCGGCCGCGAGCTCCGCGACGGCCTCGTGCTCCCGGTCGACGACGAGCAGTCGCGCGCCCTCCTCGGCGAGTAGCTCAGCCGTCGGCCGGCCGATGCCGCCGGCGGCGCCGGTGCAGATCAACGTGCGCCCCTCCAGACCCAGGTCCATGTCGTCCTCGCTCGCTCCGGTGTCCGCCTCAGCCGCGCACCAGGGCGGTCAGCGCCGGGATCGCGTTCGTGGCGCTCGCGACGTAGCGCGGGATCGCCGCATAACCCACCGCGGGGTTGATCGCCTCGTTCACGCCGTTCTGCTGGAAGTCCTTCACCAGGTCGAGCAGCATCTGGGCGGCGAGGCCGCGGTCCACTAGGGCGATCACCGACGCAACCCAGCCGGACGGCAGCGCCCAGTACGCGCCGTTCTGGTAGACGTCGTCGTTCGGCACGAGGGTTCGCCGCCAGTGCTCGCCGGGCGCCGTGTGCCGGACCTGCCCGCGACAGACGATGCCGTCGTAGTTGTCGCGGAGGTAGCGGGCGACCGCGAGCTGCTGCGCGTCTGGGATCGCCCCGCTATGGGCCGCGTAGGCACTGCCCCAGACGTCGATCTGCCGGCAGTCCTCCGAGGCCGCGAGGAACATGCCGCTGGCGTGGTCGTGGAGCGTCTGGAGATCGCGCTCGATGTCGGTCGCCTCGGCCGCCCAGCGGCGCGCCTGCGCCGGGTCGCCGAGCTGCCCGAACAACTCGGCGAGGTTGCCTGCGGCCTCGCGATACAGCAGCGAATCGAACAGCTGGTCGCCCGTCTTCGCGATCGCGTCGGAGAAGCCGTAGGGTGACGACGGCGCCTCCGGCGGGATGTGGACGAGGCGGGTGCTCGGGCTGCGCGGGAGGAACGCCATCCCCCTGACGAGCTGCTCGCGGTAGCGCCCGAACAGCGACGAATCCCCGGTCAGCCTCCAGTGGTGATAGGCGATCTTGACCATGAACGAGGGGTTGTCGGGCGGCGGGAGCGGGCCGAAGACGCTCTCGCAGCCGGTCCCTGGGCAGTAGACCGGCGTACCGTCCTTGAGGACCTTGTTCGGCATCGCCCCGTCGTCGCGCTGGCGCGCGATCAGGTATTCGAAGCCCCGGCGGATGTGCTCCTCCGGGACGCCGGCGGGGTGGCCCTCGATCATGTATTGGAAGTCGCGCACCCAGAAGCCGTCGTAGCTGCTGGCGCCGTCCGGGGTGTACATGACGGTGCCGTCGAAGGCGGTGACCCGGCTTCCCCGCTGGTGCTCGGCGGCGGTCCGCTCGAGCCACCGGAGCCCTGCCTCGAGGGCCGCCTCGCGCGGCAGCGTGCGCAGCTCGACCGCCACCGAATCGCCGCCGGCCCTGGCCGCGTATCGGTTCAGGCCGGCAACCGCGCCCGTGCCGAGGATCGCGGCGGCCCGTCCGCCGCGATCCGTGCGGACGTCGTCGCCGCCGGCCACCTCCCCGCCCCCATCGAGCGGCGCGAGCGTGACCGGGACGTCCCTGACGGCGAGGCCCGCGGCGTCGCTGACCACGAGGTCGAGGCCGCGCCGGTCGCCCGGCTGGATCACGACGTCCGCGTCGATCGCGGCGCCGGCACGCAGCCGGAACGGCGGCGTGGCGGGCCTGCGCTCGTACACCTCGATCGCATCGAGGAAGCACCAGCCTTCGCGGTTGCCGTCTTCGACGACCACGCGCAGCAGCGCGGAAGTGATCGGCTCGAAGGCGAAGGCGCGCGTCTCCGTGCCGTCCGCGACCGCGGGAGCGACCCAGCCCAGGACCGGGTTCGGCTGGCCGTTCGTCGTCCGCACGTTCCACCACCCACCGTCCCAGTACTGGAGCACGAGTCGGCCGATCGTCCGGCGCGGCTCCGGCATGAGGATCAGGACTGGCATCCGCAGCACGACCTCGTCGAACGTCCGCGGCTGTCGCCACTCGACCTGCACCCACTCCGATCGTCGGCGCTCCTTGCCATCGACCCACAGCCGGCAGCCGATCGGGCGCACGCTGCCGTCCTGCCAATGGAACCGGTACCCGCGCTGCCGCAGGCCGTCGGACACGCCGGCCGGACCGCCGCCGGACGACGCAGTCACCGCCGCTCCGTGCTCCGCGCGCGCGAGGTCCGGGCCGTACGCGATCCATCGGTCCGCTGCGTCGGCTCCTCGCGACGACGTCTCGCTCACGAGCCGATCCACGCCTCCGCTCTGGACGAAATGATCGGATCCAATTGTGCTTTGCTTGCATCCTTGGTCCACGTGCTTCTAGATGAGACGCGGATATTTGGATCCGACTGTTCGGGTGGCGCATGATCGGCCTTGCCGACAAGGTCGCGCTCGTCACCGGCGCGTCCGGCGGCCTCGGTCGCGAGGTCGTGACCGCGCTCTGCGCCGCCGGCGCACGCGTCGCCGCAACCGGTCGCGACGAAGCGGCGCTCGCGGACATCCTCGCCGCGTCGGGCGGCTCGCCGGTGCCGATCCCCGCGGACCTGCGCGTCGCCGCGGACGCCGAGCGCGCGGTTGCGGCGACCGTCGCCCGGCACGGCGGACTCGACCTGCTCGTCAACGCGGCCGGCGTGCTGCGCCACGGCGCACTCGATGTGTTCGCCGAGGACGACTGGGACCTCGTGTTCGACACCAACGTCAAGAGCTGCTTCCTGACCACCAAGTACGCGGTGCCCGCGATGCGAGCGCGCGGCGGCGGCGCGATCGTCAACGTCGCGTCCGTCTACGCGCACGCCGCCACCGCGGGCGTGGCCGCATACGCGGCATCGAAGGCCGCCGTGGTCGCCCTTACGAAGGCCGCGGCGCTCGACCATGCCCGCGACGGCATCCGGGTGAACGGCGTGGCTCCCGGCTCGATGGATACGCCGATGGTGCTGGACGTCGCCCGCCGTCGGTCGCCGGGCGATCCGCGGGCTGTGATCGACGCCGCCGGCCGGCTGAACCCGATCGGGCGGCTGGTCGAGCCGCGCGAGGCGGCGCGCCTCGTCCTGTTCCTGCTGAGCGACGAGGCGAGCGCGATTGTCGGCTGCACGTACACGATCGACGGCGGCCGCCTGGCGGCGATCGGCGGTGCCGCCGCGCCATAGGACCGGGCGCTCACGCGCCGTCGGGCGCCGCATCGGCCTCGAACCCCACATTGCCGTTCAGGGTCATGCCCCCGTCGACGACGAGCTCGTGGCCTGCCATATAGGCCGCCGCGTCTGACGCGAGGAAGACGATCGCGCCCGCGATGTCGTCGGGGCGGCCAATGCGTCCCAGCGCGATCCGCTCCTCGTACGCTCGCCGTACCGGCGGGGTGTAGATCCGCGACGTGAGGGCCGTCTCGATCGCGCCGGGCGCGATCGCGTTGACGCTGATCCCGAGCGGGCCGAATTCAAGCGCGAGCGCGCGCGTCAGCGCCACCACACCGCCCTTCGCGGCGATGTACGCGGTCATGTCGGAGATCGGCTGCCTGGCGGTGATCGACGAGACGTTCACGATGCGGCCGGAGCGCCGCGGCGCCATGCGCCGCAGCGCCGCCCGGCAGCCGTGGTAATAGCCGTGGAGGTTCGAGCCGAGCAGGTCGTGCCACTCCCCGTCGGTCATCTCCAGGAACGGCCTGACGAGGATGCGCGCTGCGTTGTTGACCCAGATGTCGATCGGGCCGAGTTCGCCCTCGACGCGGTCGGCGAACGCCTCGACCTCGTCGGCGGAGGCCGTTGTCCCTTCAACCATCAGCCCGCGCCGCCCGGCGCGCTCGATCGACTCGATCGTCGTCCTCGAGCCCTCCGGATCGTGGAGGTGGATGCCCGCCACGTCGGCGCCGGCGGCGGCGAGCGCGGCCGCGGTCGCTTGGCCGATTCCCTGCGAGGCGCCCGTAACGACCGCACGCTTGCCACTCAGGTCCACCACGGATGGGCTCCTTCCTCTCTCTCGTTCAGATGCCGGCGACGTCGACCCGAGTCGCGAGCAGCGATGCCCGATGGTCGACGCTGGGGTCGGATTGCAACAGCGGCGGGCTCGCGCACATGAACAGCGTTCTGCGATCTGCGCCTCCGACGGCGACCGCGTACACGGCCAGGTCGCCGGTCGGCACAACCTCGAGGATCTCGCCGCCCTCGGCGACGCGCAGCGCGCCCGAGCCGGCCGCGTGCCCCATCCACAGCGCATGGTCCTCGTCGAGCGCGAGGCCATCGGGCAGTGGGAGCCCCGACTCCACGGCCTGCGGGACCGTGGTCCAGCTGGTCGACGGTGCCAGGTCGGCCCAGACGCGCCGGTTCGACAGCGAGCCGTCCTCGGCCACGTCGAACGCCGTGACGCGGCCCGCGAACGTCTCCGAGAGCAGCAGGGTCCGGCCGTCCGGTGTGATCACGCAGCCATTCGGGAAGATGACGTCCTCAGCCGCGACGACCGTCGTCCCGTCCGGGTCGATACGAATGAGGTCGGTCGCGCGAATCTCCGGCTCGGCGCCGTACTCCCACCCGAAGTTGCCGACGTACGCACGTCCGCGGGCGTCGACGACCAGGTCGTTCGCCGGGAAGCGCGCCAGCGCGTCGAGCCTGCCCACCGCGGCGAGCTCGCCGTCGTCGAGACGCAGGAGACGCCGGTCGAGCATCGAGACGACGAGCAGCCGGCCCTCCGCGTCGAACCCGAGGCCCGAGGGCTGGGCCGGCACCTCGCAGACGACCTCGGGCGGTCCGCCCGGCTCCAGCGAGAGCACCTCGTGCGCGAAGAAATCCGACACGTAGAGGCGGCCGCCGTGCCAGCGCGGGCCCTCGAGGAAGGAGCGGCCCTCCATCAGCACCTCGATGTTGCGTGACACGCGCGACCCTCCTTACGCCGGGCAAAAACGGATCCAATCCTTGCAATGGGCGTCCCTTGAGTCAAGGCAAATGCTTGTATTCAGCGCTGTGTCTAGGCATACTGGATCCATTACTGGTGGCGAGCCCATCGAAGGGGGCGGAAGTCTCTTGGATCCAGCGGTGAGGAACGGGCGGTGATCGGGCTCGCGAAGACGGCGGTCGGACCCGGGCACGTGATGCTCGCCGAGCGACCGGAGCGCCAGCCCGAGGCGGGCCAGGTCCTCCTCGAGGTGCACGGGACGGGCGTGTGCGGGACCGACCTGCACATAGAGGCCGGCGATTACCCCACGCGGCCTCCGATCACCCTCGGACACGAGATCTCCGGCGTCGTGTTGCGGGCCGCACCGGACGTAGATCCAGCCTGGCTTGGGACCCGGGTCGTCTGTGAGACGTTCTTCTCGACGTGCGGGCGCTGCCGCTGGTGCCGCGACGGCCGGCCGAACCTTTGTCCCGAGCGCCACTCGATCGGCACCCACGTCGACGGCGGCTTCGCTCCTCAGGTCGTGGTGCCCGCGGCGAACCTGCACGCCATCCCGTCGTGGCTCGACACTTACGCGGCGACGCTGGCCGAGCCGCTGGCGTGCGTGTGTCACTGCATGCTCGATCCGGCCGTTGCCGGCCCCGGGGACCGAGTGCTCGTGGTCGGCCCGGGGCCGATGGGCCTGGTCGGCGCGCAGGTCGCGCGCGCGCTCGGCGCCGACGTAGTCGTGTGCGGCCTAGCAACCGACGCGATGCGGCTCGCGATCGCGCGCGAGTACCGGTTCGCGGCCACCGACGACGGGGCGGGGATCGCGGACGTCGACGTGGCAGTCGACGCGTCCGGCAGCGCCGCCGGCGCCGCCAGGTGCCTGGACGCGGTGCGCCGCGGCGGTCGCTTCGTGCAGATCGGCATCTTCGGGCGCCCCGTGAGCGTTCCGCTCGATCTCGTGCTCGAGAAGGAGATCGAGGTCAGCAGCGGCTTCGCCTCCACCCCGCGCGCGTGGCGGCGCGCGCTCACGCTGATCGAGCGTCGCGCCGTCGAGCTCGGCGGGCTGGTGTCCGAGGTCGCGCCCCTGGACCAGTGGCAGCGGATCTTCGCCGATCTGCGAGCCGGCCGCGGCATGAAGATGGTGCTCGACCCGCGCGCTGGCTGAGCGCCCTCGTCAGGGCGCCGGCGGGATGTTGCAGTTCCGGCGGAACCGGTTGTCGGGGTCGTAGAGGGCCTTCAGCCGCGCGAGCCGGTCGTACGCCTGGTCGCCGTAGATCCGGCGCGCGCGCGCGTCGTCCAGCGTGCCGACGTGGTTGATCGCGTCCGCGGCCTCTGTGACCAGGCCCGACTCGGCGCAGGCGGCCCCGATCTCCCGCACGCGCCGGACCTGCTCGTCGTCGTCGCCGGGGTCGCGCCAGTAGCTCGCGATGAAGAGCGCGATGCCGTGGTGGCGCGGCGCGGCGCTCGGCGCGACGCCGGGCGCGCGCGGAGCGACGCTCCGCCACAGCGACAGATACGGCGTCCTGCTCGTGTCGACGAGCCCGGCGACCTGGTCGTGCAGGAGGTCCATTTGACGCTGCGCGTCGCCGCCGAACGGGAACTGGTACAGGTCCCACGCCTGCCGCCGCGGCGGGTCGGGCTCGTCGGCTCGCGCGCCGCCGCCGCCGATCTCGCCGATCAGGTCCAGATACGACATCGGGGCGGTCTCGTCCGACACGGGCGTCCCGCACTGCCGTAGCTCGCCGACCTCCCGCTCGGCGACGTCGGGAGGCCCGACGTGCCCGGGGATCACCGCGACGCGCCTGCGGCCGGCGTCGTCGATGTCGTACCGGGCGAGCGGGAAGTAGTGCTCGGAGCCGTGGTCCATGACCGCCCACAGGTGTCGCGTGACCCGGGGCATGTCGTCGCCGGCGAAGGTCACGAAGCCGCCCACCCCCTGCTGCGGCGCTGGGTGCAGCCTCAGGTGCATCGCGGTGACGACGCCGAAGTTCGCGCCGGCGCCCCGCATCGCCCAGAACAGGTCCGGATGTTCGTCGGCCGAGACGCGCAGCACCCGCTCGTCGGCGGTGACGACCTCCAGTGCGAGCACGTTGTCGACGCCGAACCCGTACCGCGGCGTGAGGTACCCCTCTCCGAGACCCAGCAGCAGGCCGCCGAGCCCCACGTCCGCGGTGACGCCGGTGACGGGCGCGAGATCGTGCTCCGCGGCCTCGACGATCAGGTCGATCGCCCGCGCGCCCCCTCCCACCCACGCGGAGCGCGTCACGGGGTCGACATGGATGCCGCGCATCGGCCGCAGGTCGATCACGAGCCCGCCGTCGATGCTCGACCACCCGCCCACGCTGTGGCCGCCGCCGCGGACCGTGATCGCCAGTCCGTGCCGGCAGGCGAGCCGGAGCGCCGCGCGCACGTCGGCGACGCCCGCGCACTGCGCGATCACCGCCGGCCGTGCGATCAGGCGCTCGTTGAAGATCCGGCGCGCGGCGTCGTACCCGGGGTCCTTCGGCCGGAGGATCGTCCCGCGGAACCGGGCGGGCACCGCGACCTCGTGGCTCATCTCCATGGCGTGCCTTTCGGTCCCGACGTCGCCGTCGTCTTGGCTTGGGGTGCAATAATGGATCCAGTCTATGCGCCAGTCGCCCAAGAATCGTCTCATCATGGCTTCCCGCCGCGGTTTGGGATCCGATCCTCCAACAGAAGCCCTGACGACGGAACAGCTCCGGGACTGCTACCGGACGATGCTGACGGTCCGCGCCTTCGAAGAGGAGGTCCAGCGCCTGTTCCAGAAGGGGGAGGTGCTCGGCACGACGCACCTCTGCATCGGGCAGGAGGCGGTGTCCGCCGGCGTCGAGGCCGCGTTGCGCGGCGACGACATGGTCGCCGCGACGTACCGCGGGCATGCGCAGGCGATCGCGCGCGGGGTGTCCGTCGAGGCGCTCGCAGCCGAGATGCTCGGCCGCGCCACGGGCATCTGCGGCGGACGCGCGGGGTCCATGAACGTCGTCGACCTGTCGCACAACCTGCTCGGCTGCTTCGGCATCATCGGCGGCACGGTCGCGACCGCGATCGGCGCCGGCCTGTCGCTCAGGGGCACCGGTCGCGTCGCCGTTGCCTACTTCGGCGACGGGACGGCAAACCACGGCTACTTCCACGAGTGCCTGAACTTCGCGAAGGTGCGGACGCTGCCCGTCGTCTTCGTGTGCGAGAACAACGGCTACGGGGAGTTCACGCCGTGGCGGGAGGTCACCGCGGGCCAGGATCTGCTCGCCCGCGCGGAGGCGCTCGCGATCCCCGCCGAGCAAGCCGACGGCATGGACGTGCGCGATGTCCATCGCGTCGCCGCCGCGGCCGTCGCGGCGGCGCGCGCCGGCTCCGGGCCCCGGTTCATCGAGTGCCTGACCTACCGCTTCGTCGGGCACTCCCGCTCGGACCCGGGCCTCTACCGGCCAGCGGGCGAGCTCGAGCGCTGGCGTGAGCGGGACCCGCTGCTGGTCGCCCGCGCCGCCCTGGCCGGCGAGCTCGGAGTCGCGGACGGCACGCTCGACGCCGAGGAGCGCACTGCGCGGGCGCTGGTCGACACGGCGTTCGTGTCGGCGCTCGCGGCGCCCCCGCCCGATCCCGCCCGTCCCGCGACCGCCTACGCCGATGCTTGAGTTCCGGACGGCGATCAACCAGGCCCTCGCGGAGGAGCTCGAGCGCGACGACCGGGTCTTCCTGCTGGGTGAGGACATCGGGGCGGCGGGCGGCGTCTTCAAGGTCACCGACGGACTGCTTGAGCGGTTCGGCGCGGAGCGGGTGATCGACACGCCGATCAGTGAGATGGCCATCGCTGGCGCGGCCTTCGGCAGCGCGATCACGGGCCGGCGGCCGGTCGTGGAGATCATGTTCGGCGACTTCATGGCGATCGCTATGGACAGCCTCGTCAACCAGTCGGCGAAGTGGTGGTTCGTTTCCAACGAGCAGACGTCCGTGCCGGTCACAGTCCGCTGCGCGGTCGGCGCCGGCGGCCGCTTCGGCGCGATCCACTCGCAGAGCCCCGGCACATGGCTCGACGGCGTGCCCGGGCTCAAGATCGCGGCGCCCTCGACCCCCGCGAGCGCGAAGGCGCTCCTGAAGGCGGCGATCCGGGACGACGACCCGGTTGTGTTCCTCGAGCACAAGCGCCTCTACTCGACCAAGGGCGCCGAGGACGAGCACGCGCCCGGCCGGCTCGGCGCGGCCCGGGTCGTGCGCGCCGGCGGCGACGTCACGCTCGTATCGCTCATGAAGGGCGTCGGCGACTGCGTCGCCGCGAGCGAGCTGCTCGCGGCCGAGGGGATCGCGGCCGAGGTCGTCGATCTGCAGTCGCTGCGGCCGCTCGACGTCGCCACCGTCGTCGCCTCGCTCGAGCGGACGAATCGCCTCGTCTGCATCGAGGAGGGCCCGCGGACCGGCGGGTGGGCGGCCGGCCTCGTCGGGGCGATCGCGGTCGACGCGCTCGATCTGCTCGACGACGTGGACATCCTGGCGACGCCCGATCATCCGGTCCCGTTCGCGGCCGCGCTCGAGGACGCCTTCCTGCCGAGCCCGGAGACGATCGCATCCACGGTGCGCGCGCGCCTGGGAGTCGCCGCCGCATGACGACGATCCACCTCGACTACCAGCGCAGCATTTACGAGGCCGGCCTCCGCGACGAGCGGCCTGCCCTGCCGTTCGCGCACGACGACCTCGAGCGACGGGCGCGCGAGCTGATCGGACCGCGCCTGTACAGCTGGGTCGGCGGTGGCGCCGGTGCGGGCGAAACGATCCGCGCGAACCGCTCCGGCTTCGCCAAGTGGGCGATCGTCCAGCGGATGCTGCGCGACGTCTCGCAGCGCGACATGGCTACGGAGGTGTGCGGGATGTCCCTCGTCGGCCCCGTCGGACTGGCGCCGATCGGCGTGCACACGGTCCTGCACCCGGACGGCGAGCTCGCCGTCGCCCGCGCCGCCGCGGCGACGGGCGTGCCGCTGGTGGCGAGCACCCCATCCGGCTACACGCTTGAGCAGATCGCCGCCGCGAGCGGCGACGCGCCGCGATGGTTCCAGCTCTACTGGCCGAACGATCGTGAGCTCGCGATCAGCTTCCTGGACCGTGCCCAGCGTGCCGGATACGGCGCGATCGTCGTCACGCTGGACACCTTCCTCCTCGGCTGGCGCCCGACCGATCTCGCCGGCGGGTACATGCCATTCCTCCGCGGCGTCGGCCTCGCGAACTACCTCTCGGACCCGGTCTTCCGCAGCCAGCTCACCGTCCCGCCCGAGGAGCACCTGCCGGCCGCCGTGCGGCATTGGACGCAGCGGTACTCCGATCCGTCGCTGACCTGGGCCGACCTCGACTTTCTGCGCGAGCACACGTCGCTGCCGATCCTGCTCAAGGGCATCGTCCACCCCGACGACGCGCGCGAGGCCGCCGCGCGCGGGATGGACGGAGTCGTCGTCTCCAACCACGGCGGCCGGCAGGTCGACGGAGCGATCGGCGCGATCGACGCGCTGCCGAGCGTCGTGGCCGCCGTGCCGGAAGGATTCGCCGTGCTGTTCGACAGCGGGATCAGGACCGGAGCCGACATCGTGAAGGCGATCGCGCTGGGCGCTCGGGCCGTGCTCGTGGGGCGCCCGTACATGTGGGGCCTGGCGCTCGGCGGCGAGCCGGGCGTTTGCCAGGTCGTGCAGGGCCTGCTCGCCGAGCTTGAGCTCACGCTCGCTTTGAGCGGATGCGCATCGCCGGCGGACGCCTCACCCGAGCTGCTGCGCGAGGTGGGGCGATGACGGCGGACGCGGCGGCACGGCCTTCCGGCACGCCCGGCGATCTGCGTAAGATCGGCCCCATGGCGCCCGGAGCGGATGGACCGCCCTCGCGCGGAAACGCGAAGGCCGGATATCAGCCCCGGTCGGACGACGTCGTCAACTGGCTGCGGGAGGCGATCACCGGCGGTCGCTTGAAGCCCGGCGATCGGGTCGGCCAGGAGGCCATCGCGGCCGAGCTCGGGGTCAGCCGGATCCCGGTCCGCGAGGCGTTCCGCCGGCTCGAGCTCGAGGGGCTCATCGTCAATCCGCCGCACCGCAGCGCGCGTGTCGCCGCCCTCGACTTCGCCGAATGCGAGGAGATCTACAAGATGCGCGAGCGCCTGGAGCCGCTCGCGCTCACGGAGAGCATGCGCGGGCTGACCGACCAGCAGATCGAGACGGCGGCTGGGCTGGCGGAGGACCTCAAGGGCCTCAGCCACGACTTGAGCGCGTGGCTGGCGGCGGACCGACAGCTGCACCTGGCCTGCTACGCCGGGATCCCGACGCCGCGCCTGCTGTCCCTCATCGTCGGCTTCTGGAACACGACGCAGCCGTACAGACGCGTGCTGCTCACGACCTTCGCGGAGCGCGACTTCGAGCTCCAGCACAAGGAGCACGAGCTGATCATCGACGCGCTGGCCACGCGCAACGCCCGCGCGGGCGAGGAGCTGATGCGCGTGCACATCGAACGCAGTCGCCTGCGGCTTAGCCAGCACCGCGACCTGTTCACCAGCTGAGTCGCGGCGCGCCCGCGGGCACTCGCTCCGCGAACTCCGGTGCGCGCGATCCGGCGGACCCAAGGACCTCATTCTGGATCCGATTCCCAGCACCTGGATCCGATTCGCTCAAGCATCAGCACTGTCGAGGACGACCGAAGTGGCGATCCAGAGCCAGCGGCGAATCGTCGTGCCGATGCCGCTGAGCGCAAGGATCGGCCATGTACGGCGCTTCTCGCCGCAACGGGGGGTGCGCCCGGGCGCGTCGGTCCCGTCCTGCCAGGTGCGACGCAACGCACCACGTCGTCGGCAATCTGGATCCAAAAACATTGACACCGTACCCAATCGCGCGTATGGTCCCCGTCGGGCCCACCTCGCCAAGCGACGGAGGAGACATGGAGAGCCAACGTCAGCAGGACTCGATCGAGCGGCTTGGCCGGCGCGTGCGCGAAGGCGGGATGACGCGCGCCGAGGTCCTGCGGCGCGCAGCGGCGGCCGGCTTCGCCTTCAGCCTCCCCGCGGTGCTCGCCGCCTGCGGATCGGAGACCGGCGGCAGGACCGAGGGAAGCCCGGCGAGCAGGGCGTCGGACATCCCGAGCGAGCCGGGCGGGATGATGCGCATCGCGCTCCCGGCCGGCGTCGCCGGGGCGCTCGATCCCCACGCACCCGCGTCGCTGCACGCCCGCCTCCGGAACTCGAACGTGTTCGACACACTCTTCATGGTGGACAACGCCGGCAAGCTCGTGCCCGCGCTGGCGGACGAGGCCAGCTCGAACGCCGATGCGACCGAGTGGACCATCCGGATCAAGCCCGGCATCGAGTTCCACGACGGCAGTCCGCTCACGATCGAGGACATCCTCTACAGCCTGCGGCGGATCCTCGACCCGAAGACGAGCGCCGAGGGCATGGGCCAGATCAGCATGATCGACCGCAGCCGGATCAAGAAGCTCGACGACCGGACCGTCCGGATCGGCCTCCAATATCCGTTCTCGATCCTCCCTGACCAGCTGGCCTCCGGCCATGTCATCACGATCGTGAAGGACGGCGAGAACCGCTTCGACCCGCCGATCGGGACCGGCGCGTTCAAGTTCGAGCGCGGGAACGACTCCGACTACACGCTCGCCCGCAACGCGAGCTACTGGCAGCCGGACCTGCCGCGCCTGGACACGGTTGAGGTCATCGCGATCCAAGACGCGACCGCGCGGCTGAACGCGCTCAAAACGGGCGAGGTGGATGCGAACTACCCCGTCGACTTCACCGAGGCTGCCTCCGTGAGGTCCGATCCCAACATCACGACGTTCGTGAACAAGACCGGCACCTTCATGCCGATGTACATGCGCGCGGACACAAAGCCGTTCTCCGACAACCGCGTCCGCGAGGCGCTCAAGTTCGCTGCCGACCGTGAGACGATGAACCAGCTCGCCTATGGCGGCGAGGGGATCATCGGCAACGACCTCTTCGTCCCGAGCGGAGATCCCGCCTACCCGGCCGGCGCCGAGCAGCGGCCGTTCGACCCAGAGCGGGCTCGCGCGCTCTGGAGCGAGGCCGGCATGGCCGGGACCAGGCTGCAGTTCTGGACCTCCGCCGTGTGGCCGGGGCAGCTGACCGCCGCGACCGCCTACGCGCAGAAGGCGAAGGACGCAGGCATCGACATCGAGATCAAGAAGCTCCCCGACGATCAGTTCATCAGCAAGATCTACGGCATCAAGCCGTTCGCCAACGACTACTGGAAGTACACGCCGATCCTGACGATCATGTCGCTGGCGTTCGTGCCGGGCGCGGACTACTTCAAGACCGCGTCGTGGGCCACCGACGAGACGACGAGGCTCTACGAGGAGGCCGCGTCCCAGACAGACGAGGCCAAGCGCAACGAGCTGTCGGCCGAGATCATGCTCAGATTCCGCGACGAGGGTCCGTACATCGTGTGGGCATTCGAGGCCAGCCCGGACCTGTACAGCGCGAAGATCGGCGGTCAGGAGAACAGCGTCGTGCGCAGTCTCAACGGCTTCCGGCTCGAGAAGTTCTTCATCAAGGCATAGCCGCGCCGTCGTCGATGCTGCTGTTGGTTCTCAAGCGACTCGGCGGAGGCCTGGTCAGCCTGCTCGTCGTCTCAGTGCTGATCTTCGCGGGCACGAACCTGCTCCCCGGCGATCCGGCCGTGGCGATCCTCGGCAAGAGCGCCACTCCCGAGCGCACGGAGGCGCTGCGGGAGTCGCTGAACCTCGACGAGTCCGTGGTCTCCCGCTATGTCGAATGGCTCGGCGGGGTGGCGCGAGGCGACTTCGGCACCTCACTGACCCAGGGCGTCGGCAGCTTCACCGAGTCCGGCGGCACCGGCACCCCCGTCAACGAGCTCATCGGCCCGGCACTCGGAAACACCGCCATCCTCGCGTCGATCTCGCTCGCGCTGCTGGTCGTCGCCTCACTCCTCATCGGCACCGTCTCCGCCCTCAGGCGCGGCTCCGGCCTCGACACCGTCCTCCAGGTCGCCATGCTCGTATGCATCGCCCTGCCGGAGTTCGTGCTGGGCGCCATCCTGATCATCCTCTTCGGCTTCGTGTGGCCAATCCTGCCGGCGGTGTCCGTGAGCGTCACGCCCGAGGCACTGGTCCTGCCAGTCGCGACGCTCGTGCTCGGCATGCTCGGGGTCACGGCCCGGCTGGTCCGCGTGGGCGTCATCGAGGTGCTCGACACGAACTACGTCGCCACCGCCCGCCTGCGCGGAGTCCCCGAAGCGCGCGTGATCCGCCACCACGTCCTGCCGAACGCGCTCGGGCCGTCGCTGCAGTCGCTCGCGATCGCCACGGGCATCTTCGTCGGCGGCGTCGTCGTCATCGAGTACCTCTTCGGCTATCCCGGGATCGGCACCGGTTTCGTAAGCGCCGTCGCCGGCCGCGACTACCCGGTCGTGCAGGCGTACACGCTGATCCTTGCCGGCGCGTACATCGTCGCCAACGTCGTCGCCGACACGATCACGACGCTGGCCAACCCGCGCCTGCGGACGGGGCTGACATGAGCGTGGCGGCTCCGCCGGTCCCGGGCAGAGTGGCCCGCCGGCGCCTCGCGCGCGCCGTCGGCCGGCTCGAGCTCTCGCCCGTCGCGTGGCTCGGGCTGATGGTCGCGGTCGGCTGCGTGCTGGTCGGGCTGCTCGGGCCGATGGTGGCGCCGTATGACCCCGATGCCTTCGTGGGAGCACCGCTGAGCGCCCCAAGCTCCGAGCACCTGCTCGGGCTCGACTACCTCGGCAGAGACGCATGGAGCCGGTTCCTCTTCGGCGGGCGCACGGCCATCCTGCTCGCACTGCTCGGCTTCCTCGCAGGGGCGTCAGTGGGGCTCACACTGGGGCTGCTGGCCGCCTACAGCCGCGGGATCGCGGACCGAATCGTCGATCGGACCACCGAGATCCTCGTAGGGTTCCCATCGCTGGTGCTGATGCTGCTCCTCGTCGCCGGTCTCGGCTCGGAGCTGTGGGTGATCGTGCTCGCCCTCGCCGTGGTGCACTTCCCGCGCGTCGCGCGGATCGTGCGCGCGGCCGGGATCGACGTGCGCCACATGGCGTACGTCGAGGTGGCCGAGGCGCGTGGCGAGCGCCATCTCTACGTGATGTTCCGCGAGATGCTCCCAGCGGTCATGCCGCCGTTCCTGGTCGATGCCGGGATCCGGATCCCGGCATCGATCCTGCTCGTCGCCAGCCTGAGCTTCCTCGGCCTCGGCATCCAGCCCCCGGCGTCCGACTGGGGGCTGATCATCAGCGAGAACCGGGCGGGCCTGACAAGCCAGCCGTGGGCGGCGGTGGCGCCGATCACCGCGCTCGCCGCACTGATGATCGGCGTGAACGTCGCGATCGACGGCTTCCAGCGGGTCCGCTCGCTCAGCGCACGGCGGAGCGTCGACTGATGGGCGACATCGGGGTCGCGCACGTGCGCGGATCGATGCTCGAGACGCCGGCTGGCGGCAACGTCCTCGAGGTCAGCGACCTGAGCATCGGCGCCGCAGACGGCTCGTTCACGATCGTCGACGACGTGTCCATCGTCCTTGCTCCCGGGCGCCGCCTCGGCCTCGTCGGCGAGTCGGGCTCGGGGAAGACGACCGTCGCCATGGGACTGCTCGGCTTCGCCCGGCCGGGCACGGTGATCGCCGGCGGCGAGGTCAGGCTCGGAGGCAGGGACCTGCTGGCGCTCGGCGAGCGGGACCGTCGCCGCGTGCGCGGCCGTGAGATCTCGTACGTGCCTCAGGACCCGGCGACCGGGCTTAGTCCGGGGATGCGCGTCGGGCGGGCGCTGCGCGAGACTTTCGCCATCCACGAGCCCCGGGCGGCCGACGTCGATCGCCGCGTGGCGCGGGCTCTGACCGAGGCGCAGCTGCCCGCCGACAAGGCGTTCCAGGCGCGCTATCCGCATCAGCTCAGCGGGGGACAGCAGCAACGGGTCGCGATCGCGCTCGCGCTGATCTGCCGGCCGAGCGCGATCGTGATGGACGAGCCCACCACCGGCCTGGACGTGACAACGCAGGCCCGGCTCCTCGACGTCGTGCGCGACATCGTCGAGGACCACGGGGTCGCGCTCGTCTACGTCACCCACGACCTCGGTGTCGTCCGCAACCTCGTCGACGACGTGGCCGTCATGTATGGCGGGCGGATCGTCGAAACCGGCGGGGTCGACGACGTGTTCGCGCGCCCGCGGCATCCGTACACACGCAGGCTGCTGGAGGCCGTCCCGCGCGTGTCGCCGACGGCCTACCAACCGCGGGAGATCCCCGGCACGGCCGTCGAGCCGTGGGACTGGCCGACGGGGTGCCCGTTCGCGCCGCGCTGCGAGTTCCGGACAAACGAGTGCGACGTCGCGATGCCGCCGATCGCCGCGCCGTCGCTGGGCCGCAGCCTGCGGTGCGTGAACTGGCAGCGGGTCCCGGCCGCGCCGGTCGGCCTCACGCCCGTTCAGGAGGCCGCGGATGCCCTCCCGAGCGACGACGCGCGGGCTCCGCTGCTCGAGGTCGTGGAGCTGGAGGCCGGGTACGGATCAACCCTCGCCGTCCGCGGCGTGTCGTTCGACGTTCCCGAGGGCGCCTGCACCGCTGTCGTCGGCGAGAGCGGCAGCGGCAAGACCACCACGCTCCGCTGCATCGCCGGCCTGCACCGGCCGGCGGCCGGATCCATCGTCTTCGACGGAATCGACCTCCCCGGCTCGGCCCGCCGCCGCGAGCCGTCGACGCGTCGCCGGATCCAGCTCGTGCCGCAGAACCCGGACTCGTCGCTGAACCCGCGGCGGACGGTCGAGGAGATCGTTGGGCGCCCGCTGCGCCAGTTCTTTGGGCTCGGCGCGCGAGAGCGACGCAGTCGCACGCGCGAGCTGCTCGACCGGGTGCGTCTGCCCGGAGGCATCGCCTACCGGTACCCGCGCGAGCTGTCGGGCGGGCAGCGCCAGCGCGTGGCGATCGCCCGGGCGCTGGCGGCCGAACCCGACCTGCTGCTCTGCGACGAGGTCGTGGCCGCGCTCGACGTGGCCGTCCAGGCCGGGATCCTGGGCCTGCTCGAGGAGCTCAGGCGCACGCTCGGCATGACGATCGTATTCGTCTCCCATGACCTGGCGGTAGTCCGCTCGATCAGCGCGAAGATCGTCGTGATCGAGGGGGGCGAGGTGCGTGAGACGGGAACGACGGCCGGCATCTTCGAGCTCCCCACACACGCCTACACCCGGGCGCTTCTGTCCGCCGTCCCCGAGCTGCGGCCGACCGACTACCCGGGCACCGGACCGTCCCTCTCCGCTCCTCGGGCATCCTGATCATGGGTACGGCGAACACGCTCGTCCCCGCCTCCGGCCTGGCGCAGCGCGCGACCGAGATCCTCACGAGGGCCGGCCTGGGCGCGGCCGACGCAACGATCGTGGCGGACAGCCTCGTCGACGCCGACCTGCGGGGCGTCCACTCGCACGGCGTCGGCCGCCTCGACATCTACGTCGAACGCCTGCGCCGAGGAGGCAACGTCGCGCACGGGCGCATCGCCACTGTCGTCGACGCACCGGCCGTCGCCGTGCTGGACGGCGCCGGCCTGCTCTCGCAGGTGCCGAGCATGGCGGCGGTCGCGCTCGCCCGGGGGAAGGCGCGAGCCGTCGGCTGCGCGACGGTCGTCGTCCGCGGGGCCTCTCACTTCGGCGCCGCGGGGTACTGGGCGCGCCTGCTCGCGGAGGACGGCCTCGTCGGCGTCGCGTCGACGAACACGACGCCACTGATGGCGCCCTGGGGCGGATCGACCGCGGCGATCGGCACCAACCCGATCGCGATCTCGTTCCCCTCCGCGGAGCTGCCACCTGTGGTGGTTGACATCGCCACCAGCGAGGCGACGTGGGGCAAACTCCTCAACGCCGCGGCGGCCGGCGAGGCGATCCCGACCGACTGGGCGCTCGACGAGCACGGACGGGGCACCACCGACGCGGCCACCGCCGTGCGGGCGCGGCGGCTGCTGCCGTTCGGCCGGCACAAGGGATACGCACTAGCCGTGGGCATCGAGCTGCTCACCGGCGCGCTCGCGTCCGCCTGCTGCCTCGCCGAGGTCGGCGACATGTACGGGGAGCCCGCCAACCCAATGCGCAACGGACACCTCTTCATCGCGATCGACCCTCGGCGGATGCGCCCGGACGGGTCCGACTACGCAACCACGGTCACGCGGATCCAGCGTGAGATCAACTCGCTGCCGCCGGCGGGCGGCACCGAGCGCGTGCTGTGGCCGGGACAGCTCGAGGCGGAGCTCGCCCAGAAGCGCCGCGATGAGGGCATCCCCCTCCCCGGGCCGATCCTGACCACGCTCGCGAGCCTTGAGCCACAGAGGCCCCTCGCAGGTACGGCCAGCTGAGATGCGCCTGGGACAGATCCGAGTCGGCGGCGAGGAGCACGTCGTGGCGGTCGACGACAGCGGGCGACGAGCGCTCGAGTTCGACGGCACGATGCTCGAGCTGATCCGCTCGGGGATCGATCCGCACACCGTTCGCTCGCTCGAGGAGCCGCGCATCGCCACCGACGCGCCGCTGTCGCCGCCACTCCGTCCGGGCAAGATCGTCGCGATCGGCCTCAACTACCTCGACCACATCCGGGAGACCGGCCTGGATCCACCGACCAGCCCGCTCGTCTTCGCGAAGTTTCCGAGTACGGTGATCGGGCCAGGCGAGCCGATCATCTTCTCTCCTGAGCAGACCGCGCGGGTCGATTGGGAGGTGGAGCTCGGCGTGATCGTCGGGCGGCCGATGAGGGCGATGCCCGTGACGCAGGCGCTCGACAGCGTGTTCGGCGTCACCGCGGCCAACGACGTGTCGGCTCGCGACCTGCAGTTCGGCGACGGACAGTGGACCAGGGGCAAGAACCTCGACACGTTCTGTCCCCTCGGACCCATGATCGTCACGCTCGACGAGATCGGCGATCCACAGGACCTCGCCCTCGCCACCCGGGTCAACGGCGAGCTCGTCCAGTCCTCGCGGACCTCGGAGATGATCTTTGACATCGGAGAGTTGCTCTCGTACTGCTCGCGCTACTTCGCGCTCGAGCCGGGTGACCTCTTGCTCACGGGCACCCCCTGGGGATGCGGCGAGTTCATGGAACCCCGGCGATCTCTCCTGCCGGGAGATGTCGTCGAGGTCGAGGTGGAGCGGATCGGCGTCCTTCGCAACCCGGTCGCGTGCCCGCCGGCGTCATCGGCGCCGCGGGACGTGTTGTGCTGAGATCGATCGCCCGACTCTTTGCGGCGTGCTGCAGCAGCCCCCGCTGCTGCCCGCGTTCGAACGGGGCCCCCTGCGTCATGCCGATGCGGACTTCGACCCGCCGAACGCACAGCGCTCCCGCTCCCATCCCTCCGCGCAGACGAGCAGTGAGCTCACGGCCAATCCGTCCCCGGTCGCGTCCCCCAGCCCCCGCAAACGGCGCTGTAGAGCCAAAGCACCGCGCGCGGAATCATATCCGCGTGTCGGGGGTTCGAGTCCCTCCTCCGGCATGAGGAAGTCGCGGGAAATCGGCGGTTCCGAGTCGGACATCGCGGAATGAGTCCGCGTGTCCCCAGCCTGCGTGGGTTGTTTTCGGCTCCTGTGGCGTTGCATCGTGCGCGCCGCTGACATCTCCGTCCCCCCGAGCGTCCCCTCGATGGCCTCAGCGGGGCCGCGGCGCATCGCGGGCGTGAGCGGACTGAGACGGAGGTCATCGCGCTCCGCGCCGGTTCAAGCGAGCCCTTCTTCTCGACGGAAGCCCTTACATGCCCAACATCACCCGAATCGCTGGATGCCGAGGCGGTCAGGTGGATCGGCGGTCGCCGGCTGATCGTCCTGCCGGGCTGAAGCGCCTGCGCAGCTCGGCCTTGCGGATCTTGCCGGCCGGGCTGCGCGGGATCTCGTCCACGAACTCGAAGCGATCGGGCAGCCACCAGCGCGGGAACAGCCGTCCGAGGTGCTCACGCAGCTCGGCCGGCCGCGCGTCCGACCGCGGCTCGCGCACGACCAGCGCGAGCGGCCGCTCCTGCCAGACCGGATCCGGCACCGCGATGATTGCCGCGTCGGCCACACTCGGATGGCCGGCCAGTGCATGCTCGAGCGCGACCGAGCTGATCCACTCGCCACCCGACTTCACGAGGTCCTTCGCCCGGTCGCGGATCTCCAGGACGCCGTCGCGGTCGATCGCGCCGATGTCGCCACTGCGCAGCCACCCGTCGTCCGTGAAGTTCTCCGCGCCGGCGTCGCCCCAGTAGCGAGACGCGACCGTGGCGCCCCGGTACTCGAGCTCGCCTGGCGTGTCGCCGTCCCAGGGCACGAGCTCGTCGCCCGCCCGGGCGCGCACCTCGAGGAACGGCAGCGGCCGGCCGGCCTTGCCGCGAGCGCGCCAGCGGTCCGCGAGCGGAGCTCCCCGGAGCTCGCTCGGGAGCTCGGAGACTCCGCCGAGCGGGCCCAGCTCGGTCATGCCGAAGCCGTGGAGAACCTTCAGCCCGTGCCGCTCCTCGAGCGCCCGCAGCAGCCGCAGCGGCGCGCGGTCACCACCGATGCGGATCACGCGGATGCTTGAGAGGTCGAAGCGGCCGGGCGCGGTGTCGAGCAGGCGGAGGATCCCTTCCCAGACGGTCGGGACGGCTCCCGTCACCGTCACGCGCTCGCGCTCCACTGTCGCGAGCACCGCCTCGGGGCTTACGTCGCGATGAGGTAGCACGACCGACGCGCCAGCTAGGGCCGCTGCGTACGGATGGCCCCACGCGTTCGCGTGAAACATCGGGACGACGATGAGGATCGTGTCGGCCTCGCTGATCGCGCCGAAGTCGGCGGCCAGCCCCGCCAGCGCCTGGAGCGCAATTACGCGGTGGGAGTAGACGACTCCGCGCGGGCGGCCCGTCGTCCCGCTCGTGTAGCACAGCGTGCAGGCCGCCCGCTCGTCGAGCGCCGGCTCCGCGAAGCGCCCCCCGGCCGCGAGCAGATCCTCGTACCGGCGGCCGCCCGCGGGGACGGTGCCCCCGACCACGATCACGTGCTCCCATCCGCCGGGGACCTTGATCGCCTCGAGCACATCGAGCAGCGACTGGTCCACGATCACGATGCGGCACCCGCCGTCGGCGACGACGAACGCGAGGTCCGCGGCCGACAGGCGCGGATTCAGCGGCTGCAGGACAGCTCCGGCGAGCGGAACGCCGAAATACGCCTCCAGATGCTCGCGCTGGTTCCAGCACAGCGTCGCCACGCGCTGTCCGGGAACCACGCCTAGTGCCGAGAGCCCGGCCGCGAGCCCGCGTGCCCGCGTGATCGTGCTCAGCCACGTCCCGCGCCGCACCGTGCCGTCCGCGGCACGCGAGACAACCGGGCGGCGCGGGAAGAGCGCCTCGACGCGCCGCGCGATCGCGGAGATCGTCAGCTGATAGTCCATCCTGAGCCCGGTGAGGGCGGCCATCGCTGCTAGGCCGCCGCGGCGCCGAGGACGTGGGCGGCCACGACCGCGCGCCGGCTCGCGGCGGACCCGCCGTAGGCATCGATCCACAGCGCGCGCCGGTATAGGCGGTGCAACGGGAACTCCCACGTAAATCCGGTGCCGCCGTGGACCTGGATCGACCGTTCGCAGGCGGCCACGGCGGTCCTCGACGCGTGTGCGTTGGCGGCGGCGGCCGCCAGGTCCGCACGCGCAGGATCGTGCTCGAGCGCCCACGCTGCCCAGTACGCGAGCGAGCGCGACAGCTCCAGGTCCGCGTACGTCTCGGCCAGCGGGTGCGCGACGCCCTGGAAGGTGCCGATCATGCGCTCGTACTGCACGCGCGACCGCGCATGGGCCACGCCGAGATCGAGGGCGCGCTGCGCCACGCCCACGCCCTCGAGGGACAGCGCCACCAGCGCGTGGCGCCGCAGCGCGGCGAGCACCGCCTCGGCGTCCTGCGGCGGCACGAGCAGCTCCAGGTCCGCCGAGTCGACCACCAGCCGGCCCATCCGGCGCGTCCCGTCGAGCGACTCCCGCGGCTCACGACGGCCGCCGTGCACCAGCCAGAGCGCCCCGTCACGGGCGAGCACGACCCGATCGGCGATGGCCAGGTCGGGTACCAAGTCGGGATCGAGCGCCACCGTCCAGGTGCAGTCGCCCGCCGCGAGGACGCTCAGGAGCGCAGGTGACCCGGCGAGCACGTCGCGCGCGAGCGCCACCGTCGTGAAGTACGGGCCGGGAAAGCAGGCGCGCCCGAGCTCCTCGAACAGGATGCCCTCCTCGACAGCGCCGAGCCCGACGCCGCCGAGCTGCTCAGGAACGGAGACGCCCGGCCAGCCCAGTTCCGCGATCTCCCGCCACAGCGCGGGATCCCACCCCGCATCTCCGTCGGCGAGCTGAGCGACACGCTCGAGCGGCAGCCGCGCCTCCAGGAACGCGCGGGCCTCGGCCCGCAGCAGCTGTTGGTCTTCGGTGAACGCGAAACTCATCAGCGGCTCCGCGGGAGGCCGAGCACGCGCTCGGCGATGATGTTGCGCAGCACCTCGGAACTGCCGGCCTCGATCGTGTTGCCGCGACTGCGCAGCTGGAGCCTCCGCCAGTCGCCACCGTCGCCGTCTCCGATCAGCGCGTCGCGCCCCAGCAGCTCGAGCGCCAGATGCGCGACGCGCTGGTTCAGCTCGGACCACCGGAGCTTCGACACGGACGCCTCCGGACCTGGAACACCGGCGTCGGCGAGCGCCGCGAGCGCTCGCCGATTGGTGAGCTTGAGGCCCTCCAGCTCGATCCAGGCCGCGGCGAAGCGGTCGCGGATGAGCGGGTCGTCGGGTGCGCGCTCGCGAACGAGCGCCGCGAGCCTTCGAACCGTGGCGTCGAGCGCTCCGGTGAGCGCGAACCCGAGGGTGCCGCGCTCGTGTATGAGGGTGGTCATCGCGACGCGCCAGCCCTGCCCGATCTCGCCGACGACCCGATCGCGCGGGACCGCGACATCGTCGAAGAAGAGCTCGTTGAACTGGGCGTCGCCGGTGAGCTGGCGCAGCGGACGGACCTCCACCCCGGGCGACCGCATGTCCAGCAGCAGGAAGGTGAGCCCGTGGTGGCGGCGCGATCCGGGCTCCGTGCGGACAAGCAGGATGCACCAGTCGGCGAGGTGCGCGTACGAGGACCAGATCTTGTGACCGCTGACCCGGATCGTCTCCCCGCTGGGGTCGATGCGCCCGCGCGTGCGCACGTTGGCGAGGTCCGAGCCGGCCTCGGGCTCGCTGAACCCCTGGCACCAGATCTCCTCGGCCGACAGGATCCTGGGGAGGTGGCGGCGCTTCTGCTCCGGCGTGCCGGAAGCGATCAGCGTGGGACCCGCCATGTTCAGCCCGATCGAGCCTATGTGCCCGGGCGCCTCGGCGCGGGCGAGCTCCTCCGCCAGGATCGCCTGGTAAGCGGGCGGGCGGCCCGCGCCTCCGTACTCGCGCGGCCAGGTCAGGCCGGCGTAACCGGCGTCCGACAGCGCGCGGGACCAGGGCCGGTGCGCCTCCACGGCGCCCGCGTCGGCCGCGGGAGCCGCCGCGGGGAGATTCGCCTGGATCCAGGTGCGCAGCTCGTCGCGGAAGCGCGCCTCTTCGGGGGTGTCCCGCAGGTTCACGCTGCCACTCCCGCGCGATCCACCGGATAGGCGAGCGAGAGCAGCTCCGCAGTGAGCGCCGGCTGCTCGGAGCCGCGCAGCTCTACCTCGACGGCGAGCGCGTACAGCACGCCGGAGCCGCGCGGGCGCGCATCCGCCACGCGCGCTCGGACGCGGACGTGCGAGCCGCCCGGCACCGGTGCGTGGAAGCGGACCCGCTCGGCCCCGTAGTTGAGCCGGAAGCTGCTGTCGGTGATGCGCAGCAGCTCTGGGAGCAGACTCGGCACGAGCGACAGCGTCATCAGCGGCTGGGCCGCGGGGCCGGCGCGGTCGCCCGTGGCGGCGGCGTAGGACGCGATCCGGTTCTCCGGCACAGGCACCCAACGCGTCGCGCCGAGCTCGCGGCCGGAGCCGGAGAGCAGTTCCGCGATGGTCAGCTCAACCGACACGCGACCGTCCTCCGCGGAAGCGGTCCATCTCCGTCTGGGAGCCCGCCGGGCGCAGGCCGTCCGGGAAGGTCTCCGCGAGTGCGGTCAGCAGCTCCTCCGGCCGCCACCTCATGTCCTCGCCGAGCACGGGCCCAAGGCTCCACGGCCGCAGCGCCGACACGAGGCCGCCCCAGACGAGGAACGTCTGACCGGTGATCGCGTGGGCCGCGTCAGCGCTGAGCGCCACGACGAGCGGGGCCACGTTTGCCGGGTCCATCGGATCGAAGCCCGCCGGGGCCGTCAGATCGCCGAAGGCGCTCTCCGTCATGCGCGTCCGGGCGCTCGGCGCGATCGCGTTGACGGTCACGCCGTAGCGCTCGAGCTCGAGCGCCGCGATCGCGGTCATCGCGGCGATACCAGCCTTGGCGGCGCCGTAGTTCAGCTGCCCCACCGCGCCGAACACGCCCGAGGGGCTCGATGTGTTGATCACGCGGCCGCCGCGCTCGCCGCCCATCTTGACGCGCTCGCGCCAGTGCGCGGCGGCGTGACGCAGCGGCGCGAAGTGCCCGCGGAGGTGCACCCGCACGACGGAGTCCCAATCGTCCGGGCTCATGTTGACCAGCATCCGGTCGCGCAGGATCCCGGCGTTGTTGACGAGTACGTCGAGCCGGCCGAAGGTGCGCAGCGCCAGGTCGACGAGGGCGGCCGCGTCCGCGTCGTCCGTGACGTCGCCGCGGTTGCCGACGGCCTCGCCGCCCGCCGCAACGATCTCCGCGACCACGCGTTCGGCCGCGGGCTCGCCGCCGTCGTCGCCGGCGAGCGTGACGCCGAGGTCATTGACGACGACCCGCGCTCCCGCCGCCGCGAGCGCGAGTGCGTGCTCTCGCCCCAGCCCATGGCCGGCGCCTGTGACGATCGCCACCTTGCCCTCCAGCAGCCTCACCACGCCGTTCTCCCTCCGTCCACGACGAGGGTCTGGCCCGTGATGTAGTCCGAGGCGCGCGAGCTCAGGAATACGACAGCTCCTTTCAGGTCGTGCGGGCCCCCGAGCCGGCCGAGCGGGATGCTCGCGGCGATGCGATCGGCAGCGCCATCGAGCACATCGCGCGACATGCCGCTCGGGAACCAGCCGGGAGCGATGGCGTTGACGTTGACGCCCCGCGGCCCCCAAGCACAGGCGAGGTCCCGGGTCAGGGCGAGCATGCCGCCCTTCGACGCCGAGTACGCGGCCGCCTGGCGGACGGCGGCCGGCGCGCCGCGCAGCCCAGCGACCGATGCGACGTTCACGATCTTGCCTCCCGGACCGTCGAGCATCCCGCGCGCGACCGCCTGCGAGCACAGGAACGCGCCGGTGAGGTTGACGGCCATGACCTTCGCCCAACCCGCGAGCGGATGCTCCTCGGCGGGAGCGCCCCATGAGGTACCGGCGTTGTTGACGAGCACGTCGATCCGACCCAGCTCGGCGCTGGTGCGCTCAACCATCAGTTGGACCTCGCCGGCGTCTGACACGTCGCAGCGCAATCCGAGCGCGCGCACGCCGAGCCGCTCGAGCTCCGCGGCGGCCTCCTTGCAGCGGTCGGCGTGGCGGCCGCAGACGACCGTGTCCGCGCCCATCTCGGCCAGGCCGACGGCCATCTGCCACCCGATGCCGCTCGCGCCGCCCGTGACGATCGCCACGCGGCCCGCGAGGTCGAACAGCGTTCCCCCGGCTCGCCGTGCGACGTGCTGCGGCGTGGTCATACCGTCCGCTCGACGACCATCGCGATCCCCTGGCCGCCGCCGATCGGTGTCCTTGCCGTCGCCACGACCACGGGCCTCCGCGCCGCTCACCGGTCGAGGCTCACGTACGTCGACTTCCACTGCGTGTAGTTGTCCAGCGCGTGAAGCGACTTGTCGCGGCCGAAGCCCGACTGCTTGTAGCCGCCGAACGGCAACGCCAGGTCCCCGCGGTCGTAGCAGTTCACGTACACGTTGCCGGCCCGCAGCGATCGAGCGAGGCGGTGGGCTTTGGTCACGTCCCGGGTCCAGACCGCGGCCGCGAGGCCGTAGCGGGTGTCGTTGGCGATCCGCAGTGCCTCGTCGTCGGACCGGAACGTCAGCATCGAGAGCACGGGGCCGAAGATCTCCTCGCGCGCGACCCGCATCTCGTTCGAGACGTCGGTGAAGATTGTCGGCTCGACGTAGAAGCCGCCCGTTTCCTCGCGCACCCGCCGCCCGCCAACGGCGAGCGTCGCGCCCTCCGATCTCCCTGTGTCGATGTAGCCGAGCACGCGGTCCAGCTGGCGCCCGTCGATGATCGCGCCCATCCGGGTCCGGGGGTCGAACGGATCCCCGGGCTGCCACTCGATGCTCGCCCGTTCGAGCCGCGGCATCAGCTCGTCCACGAGCGACTCGTGCACGAGCAGGCGCGATCCCGCATTGCACACCTGTCCGGCGTTGGCGAAGATCCCCTCGGCCGCCACCGCGGCGGCGACGTCGAGGTCGGCGGCGTCCCCGAAGAGGATGTTCGGCGACTTGCCGCCGCACTCGAGCGACACGCTCTTCATGTTCGACTCGCCTGCGTAGCCCAAGAACGCCCTGCCGACCTCGGTCGAGCCGGTGAAGGCGATCTTGTCGACGTCCATGTGGAGCCCGAGCGCGCGGCCCGCGACCTCGCCGAGACCGGGCACGACGTTCAGCACACCGTCGGGGAGCCCGGCCTCCGCGGTCAGCTCCGCCAGCCGGAGAGCGGCGAGCGGCGCCTGCTCGGCCGGTTTGAGCACGACGGAGTTGCCGGCGGCGAGCGCCGGGGCGAGCTTCCATGTCGGCATCAGCAGCGCGTAGTTCCAGGGCACGACAGCGCCGACCACCCCGAAGGGCTCGCGGGTCACCGTCGCCAGGGCGCTCGGGCCGGTCGGCGCCACCTCGTCGAGCACCTTGTCGAGCGCCTCGCCGAAGTACTGGAACTGCTGGGCGCAGAGGCCGACCTCAAACTCGGAGTCGCCGATCGGCTTGCCGGTGTCGAGCGTCGACAGCGCGGCGAGCTCGTCGGTGTGGGCGGCGATGAGCTCCGCGAGCGCGATCAGGACGCGTCCGCGGTCCCGCGGCGCGCGCGCGGACCAACGGCCGTCGTCGAACGCGCGGCGGCCGGCCCTCACAGCGCGATCGACGTCCTCCTCGTCGCCCGCGGCCACCTGGCACAGCTCCTCGCCCGCGATCGGGCTGACGCACGCGAACGTCCGTCCGCCCGCGCTGTCGACGAGCTCGCCGTCGATGAAGGCCCGCGCCGGCAGCGCGAGTTCGTCGATCCGCTGCCGCCATTGCGCGGCCGTCGTGACTGCCATCCTGATCAGCTCCCTGGCTCGAGGTACCGGGTGAGACACTCCCGGAGATCGTCCGGCGGAGCGCTCTTCTCGAAGGTGCGGCGGTCGACGAACACATAGGTCACCGCCACCTCGCTCACCGGCGTCCCGTCACGCCGCGCGGTCGTGGTGAGCTCCAGTGATGTCGTGCCGATGCGTGACACGCGCACGTCGAGCGTGAGCTCGTCGTCGAAGCGTGCGGGCGCGTGGAAGACGGCGCGCGCGGCCGCCACGGTCGTCTCCAGCCCGCGGTCCACGAGCTCCTGGTAGGACCCGCACGCGGCGCGCCAGAGCTCGAACGACGCCATGTCGGCGTAGGCGAAGTGCGTCGCGTTGAAGACGATCCCCTGCATGTCGCACTCGTGGTAACGGACGCGAAGCGCGAACGAGACCTGCTCGCCGCCTGCCGATGTGTTCGGGTTCTGCACGCCGGGAATCGTGAACTTCCATCCCGGGCGCGCCTATTGGCCGGCGTCCCAAGGATGCGACGGGTGTTTCGACTTCGCGCCCAGGGCGGCCCCGCCGCGCCGCCCCGCGATCAGGTCCCGGCGCCGATCTCCGACGCGCGCTCGGCCACGACCTCGTACGCCTGGAGCGCGAGCCAGAGCTGGGTCAGGTCGGCCATGTGCGAGAGATCGCGGCCCGTGATCTGCTCGATCCGGTTGAGCCGGTAGGACAGCGTGTGCTTGTGCACGTGCAGCTGCGCCGCGGCGTTTTGGAGCCGCCGGTCGCAGTCGAAGTAGACCTTCAGCGACTGGAGCATCGCGCTGTTGTGCTCGGCGTCGTAGCTGAGGAGCGGCTCCAGGATCTCGGTGACCAGGTCCTCGAGGGCCCCGATGTCGGTCGGCAGCCAGTGCAGCGACGAGTCGGAGCTCGGGAAACGAAGGATCCGGGCGTTGCCACTCGGATGGGCGGCGGCGCGTTCCAGCGCCCAGATCGCCTCCTTGCGGGCGATCGACCAGGCGCGCGTCCCGCTGCGGCTGCGGCTGACGCCGGCGCACAGCGGCAGTCCGTCGAGGACCTCCCCGAGCACGTCCGGCTCAGCGGCCAGGAGGGCGTACAGGTCCCCGTCGACGAGCAGCAAGTGGGGCGTCTCCAGGTCGCACAGACGGTGATGCACCTCGTCGTCGTGCAGGTCGCCGCCCTCGGCGCGCAGCGCGACGACGATGATCGGCTGCTCGGGATCGAAGCCCGCCTCCGTCAGCGCGGACTCGACACCGGCCGCGTCGAGGTTGCCGCCGAACAGCTTCGCCAGCGACTCCGCGCCCCGCCGGCGCAGCGTCTCGCGCTGGTAGTAGAGCTTTGACAGCTCGAGCGCCGCGATCGTGGCCATGTGGCGGACGGCGCCGAGCCCCGCCGGCTCTGCACCGTCCGTCTCGAGCGCGACCAGGAACGTGCCCTGCCGCCGCTCGATCGGGACGGGCACCGCGTATCCCCCGGGCACCGCCGGCCTGCCCGACCTCGGATCGAACCCGGGGCTGTTGAGTGCCGCTATGACGTCGTCGGTCGGCCGCCTGAAGCCGCGAGCCAGCGGCGCGCCCGTCGCCGATACCAGGAACAGGCGGTAGCCCGAGATGCCCTCGAGCCGAGTGAAGATGTCGCGCGACGTCTGCGGCGCACCGTCCGGCCGCAGCGTGTCGAAGATCCGCACGTGGGTCATCAGACGCTGCTGGGCGCTGTGCTGGTTGGCGTCCGCGACCATCCGCGCGATCGAGAGGAACGGCACCTGGAGCGGGATGCTGAGCACCGGGAAGTTGCGTCGCTCGGCCTCCGCGAAGAACTCGGGCTGCAGGCGCGGACCGCGGATGCCCAGGCCGAGCCCGGCAGCGTGCCGCTCGTCCAGGCTTGCCAACAGCCGAGCCTGCGCGTCGCCCTTCACGGGGAGCCCGAGCCCGTTGGTCATCAGCAGCTCCCCGCCGTCCAGCCACGGGGCGGGATCCTCGAGTTCGGAGACGTGCGTCCACGCGACCGCGCGGTCGACACCGCCGCCGCCCGCGACGAGACTCAGTTCGAGGTGCGACGTGTCGAGAAGGCTGCGGATCGTTATGCCACCGCGACCGTTCACCTGTCTCCTCGTGCTCCTTTCCATACCCCCGCTCAGCCTAACGGGAATGTGCCGGCTGGCACGACGCCCAAGCGGCGCGAGTCGGTTTGTGGCCGGAACTCATTGCCGTCCATGGCGGCGCTTACCTAGCCTTGTTCGCCTGCCGGGTGGCGAACGGATCGCAATGCGATCAGAGGAGAGGCCAGATGACGATCTCGCAGGACGCGCTCGCACCAGCCGGTGTCCCCGCACAGAGCGCCGACTACGACCCGATCACGTTCAGCGTGATGTTGAGCCGGTTCCACAACATCGCGAACGAGATGACCCTCACGCTCGAATACACGGCGTGGACCTCGATCCTCGCGCTGGCGCGCGATTACTCGTGCGCGATCTATGACGCCGTCCCGCGGCAGATCTGCATGTTCGACGCGCTGCCCATCCACACGACGTCGATGCACCTCGTGCTGGCGGAGATCCACGAGGCGTTCGAGGGCGACCTGCACGAGGGCGACATCTACATGTGCAACGCGCCCTACCGCAAGAACACGCACGTGGGCGACGTGGTTACCGCGGAGCCGGTCTTCGCAGAGGGACGGCACCTGTTCTGGTCCGTGACGAAGGGCCACCAGCTCGACATCGGGGCGTTCGTGCCCTCGAGCGTGGCGCCCCCCGCCAAGGACGTGTGGCACGAGGGCCTCCACATCCCACCCCTGAAGATCTACGACCGCGGCCGTCCGCGCGAGGACGTCATCGACCTCTACCTGTCCAATCTCCGCTACCGCGATCTGCTACGCGGCGATCTCCTCGCGCAGCTGGGATCGATCGGCAAGGGCCGCGCGCGGCTGGTCGAACTGGTGGAGGAGTACGGCGCCGCCGAGGTGATGCGCTACGTCGACGCGATCATCGACTACGCGGACCGCCGGATGGCGGAGGAGATCCGCCAGATCCCCGACGGCCGCTACGAGAGCGAGGCCTGGGTCGACAGCGATGGCACGACCAATGTCAACATCCCCGTCAACGTCGCGGTCACGGTCGACGACGACCAGGTCAAGGTCGACTACACCGGCAGCGGGTCGCAGTCGCCCAGCGGCCTGAACGGGACGTTCGCGACGTCGCAGGGCGCGCCCGCGATCCCCTTCATGTACTACATCGATCCGGACGTCCCGCACAATCACGGCTGCTTCAAGCACATCGACGCGTACTCGCCCGAGGGCACGATCTGCAACGCGCGGTACCCGGCCTCCACGTCATGCGCGACGATCGTGCCGACGGACACGATGCACGACGTGGTCAACAAGGCCATGGCGCAGGCGATCCCTGACAAGGTGGTGGCGGGCGGTGCCCGCGCCGCCAACATGCCGAACTTCGCCGGAATCGACGAGCGCACCGGCGAGCCCTGGGCCGCGATGTTCTTCAACAACGGTGGGGGCGCGGGAGCCTGCAAGGGCGCCGATGGCTGGCCGATCCTGGCGACGCTCGCCGCGATGGGCGGGCTGAAGTCGCTCGTGATCGAGCAGCTCGAGCTGCTGTACCCGTTGCTCGCGCTGCACATGGAGGTGGAGCCGGACTCGATGGGCCTCGGCCAGTGGGCGGGCGGTCCCGGCATCCGGTTCGCGGTGCGGCCGACGGCGGGCCCGTGCGACGTCATCACGTTCGGCGACGGCCAGCTCAACCCGCCGCACGGCGTGCTCGGCGGCACGATGGGCATCGGCGGCGGCCAATACGTCGAGAACGAGACCACCGGACGGCGCCGCTACGTGTCCTCGACGGGCTACTACCGGGTCCACATGGACGAGGTCCGCGTCGGCGTCTCCACGGGCGGCGGCGGCTACGGCAACCCGATCGACCGCGACGCCGAGCGGGTCCGCCGCGACGTCCGCGACGGACTCGTGACCCGCGCGACCGCCGAAGCCGTCTACGGCGTGGTGGTCTCCGACGACTGGGATCCCGTGCTCGACGAGGCGGCCACCGCGGCGCGGCGCATCGAGCTTGCCAAGGTCCAGCGGCCGCTCGTCGAGCCGATGGAGCCCGGGGCCTCGAAGTGGCTCGAGCAGAACATGCGCGAAGGCGACGAGTACCTGCTCAACCCGATGGCTGACTGAGCCAACCACGACCGCAGACGACTCAGGCGAGGAAGGCGCATCATGGGATATCGCGTAGGTGTCGACATCGGCGGCACGTTCACCGATTTCGTCATCATCGACGACGGCGGGCAGGTGACCCTCTGGAAGGAGGACTCCACTCCCGACGATCCGAAGGCGGCGATCGAGCGCGGACTGGAGGCCGTCGCGACGAACCTCGGTACGTCGCTCGAAGCGCTGCTCGGCTCGACGGACGCATTCGTGCACGGCTCGACGATTGCGACGAACACGTTGATCACGCGCAACGGGGGGCCCGTCGGGCTGGTCTGCACCAAGGGCTTCCGTGACGTCCTCCTATTCCGAGACGGGTTCAAGCCGGAGCGCTTCAACGTGCATCTCAAGCGCCCCGACGACTTCGTCGACCGGCACCTGCGAATCGGCGTCGAAGAGCGGATCAACGTCGACGGGGAAGTGCTGGCGCCGCTCGCCGACAGCGACGTGCGAGCGGCCGCCGCGCGTTTCCGGGAGGCCGGCGTCAAGGCGGTGGCGGTCGCGTTCCTGTGGTCTGTCGTCAACGGCGACCACGAGCAGCGGGCGGCCGAGGTCCTGCGTGAGGAGCTGCCGGGAATCGAGGTGCTCTGCTCGAAGGACGTGCTGGGCGAGATCCGGGAGTGGGAGCGCACATCGGCGACCGTCCTGAGCGCATACGTCCTGCCGCGCATCGGCGACTACCTGCGCCGCCTGGAGTCCTACCTGGGCGACAACCGGCTGGCCCATCCGGCGCAATACATGCAGATCAACGGCGGCTGCGCCTCGGTCGAGGAGATCATGCAGCGCCCGGTGAACACCCTGGGCTCCGGGCCCGCCGCCGCGCCGGCGGCGGCGCTATTCCACGCCGGCGTCAACGGGAACGGGGCGAGCCGGAGCGTGCACCCCACGTCCGACGGCGCCGGAGGTGCGTCGGCGGCCAGTGACGGCAACGTGATCACGATCGACATGGGCGGCACGAGCTTCGACGTCTGCCTCATCCGCGACGGACGGCCGGCGATGTCGCGCTCGATCCAAGTCGAGTTCCAGCCGATCGGCGTGTCCGGCGTCGAGGTCCAGTCGATCGGCGCCGGGGGCGGCTCGATCGCCTGGATCGACGCCGGCGGCGCGCTGCGCGTCGGGCCGCAGAGCGCCGGCG
>JBOGYU010000004.1:0-35822 GCA_050696935.1 Solirubrobacteraceae bacterium
GGGCCCGGCAGCGTGGAGCACGCCTCCGTCCACCGCCGCACCCGCGCCGCCCACGCCTCCGGCATCGCCGCCAGCGCGCCGATCCGCGCGCGCACGTCGCCCGAGCGCTTTGTGTCGTGCGTCTGGGTCGTGAGCAGGCTGCGCGGGAAGCGGCGCGCGCGTTCGAGGTTCGCGGCATGGAAGTCGGCGACCGGAAGGCCGAACCGGCTCGGGTCCCCGCCCACGTCGTTCAGCGCGAGCAGCCGGCCGTAGCGGTAGAACGCGGTGTCCTCGACCCCCTTGGCCATGATCGCCGGCGTGGTCTGCTGGAAGCGCGTCACGAACGCGTCCCAGCCGCGCTCCTCCAGCAGCAGCACGCGAGCGAGCGACTCCGGGAGCCCCGCGGCGCGCACGGCCTCCTTATCCTCGTCGGCGACAAGACCCGACCACGGCTCCACGTACGTGCGGTAGACGGGCAGCGACGCCAGCGTGCGCTCCAGCCCGCCGACCTCCCGCGGCGCCTCCCGCCGCAGCCGCTCCACCTCGGGCGCGAACGGGCCGCGGACCTGCTCGAGCTTGGCCTCCAGCGCCACGTCGCCGAACGCCCGCGGATCGCCCGAGAACTCCTCCCACAGCTCCGTCAAGGAAGGGTCGCCCGCAGGGTCCACGAACAGCGCGGCCACGTCGTTGAGGAACTCGTAGCCGACCGTGCCCTCGACCGGCCAGTCCCGCAGCGGCTCGCCGGGGTCGAGGATCTTCTCCACCCACAACTGCCGCGCGCCGGCCGAGCGCAGCCGCCGCAGGTAGCCGGCCGGGTCGGCCAGCCCGTCCGGGTGGTCCACGCGCAGCCCGTCCAGGACCCCCTCGCGCACGAGCCGCAGCGCCAGCCGGTGCGTCTCCTCGAACACGTGCTCGTCCTCGACGCGCACCGCCGCGAGGTGGTCGATGTCGAAGAACCGGCGGTGGCGGCCGGTGGCATCGTCGATGTCGAAGAACCGCCGCCGCAGCGCGGGATCGGCCCAGTACCGGTTCGCCTCGTCGGCGGCCATGTGGTTCGGCACCACGTCCAGGATCAGTCCCAGACCCGCGCGCCGCGCCTCCCGCGCCAGCGCGTCGAACTCCCGCTCCCCGCCCAGGTCGTCGGAGAACCGCCCCGGATCCACCACGTCGTACCCGTGCGTGGAGCCCCACCGCGCCGCGAACGACGGCGGCAGGTACACGTGGCTGACCCCCAGGTCGCGCAGGTACGGCACGAGCGCGCGCGCCCGTGCGAAGCCCATGCCGGATCCGAGCTGGAGCCGGTAGGTGGCACGCAGCTCAACCACGGCGTGACAAGCCCAGGGTCGAGGGCTCAGCCACGGCGCAGGAGCAGCAGCGACCGGGCGGTGACGGTCAGGTGCTCGCCCGCGCTGGCGCGCAGCGCGCCCGGCTCGGCGTCCGGGTCGTCGGTGCGCAGCTCGCTCGCCCACCGCCGCCCGAACCGGCCGGGCGGCAGCCGGAACTCACAGTCCTCGTGGCCGGCGTTGAACAGCAGCAGGAACGAGTCGTCGACCACCCGGTGCCCGTGCCGGTCGGGCGCGGAGATCTCGTCGCCGTTGAGGAACATCCCGAGCACGGCCGGCCCCGACTCCCAGTCGCGCTTGGTCATCCGCCGCCCGTCGGGCCGGAACCACCAGGCGTCCGGCAGCCGCGAGCCAGTGCCGTGCAGGTACTGGCGGCGGCGGAACACCGGGTGCTCGCGCCGCAGCGCGATCAGCCGGCGCGTGAACGCGAGCATCCCCTCGTCGACGTCCCAGGAGTACCAGGAGATCTCGTTGTCCTGGCACCAGGCGTTGTTGTTGCCCCCTTGCGAGCGGCCCATCTCGTCCCCGCCGAGCAGCATCGGCGTGCCCTGGGAGAGGAACAGCGTGGCCAGGAAGTTGCGCTGCTGGCGCGCCCGCAGCGCGAGCACCGCCGGGTCGTCCGTGTCCCCCTCGACGCCGCAGTTCCACGAGCGGTTGTCGTCGGTCCCGTCGCGGTTGTGCTCGAGGTTGGCTGCGTTGTGCTTGCCGTTGTACGCGACGAGGTCGGCCAGCGTGAAGCCGTCGTGCGCGGTGACGAAGTTGATCGACGCGAACGGGTGCCGGCCGTCGTGCTCGTACAGGTCGCTGGAGCCTGTGAAGCGCGACGCGAACTCCCCGACCCCCGCCCGCCCGCGCCAGAAGTCGCGCATCGTGTCGCGATAGATGCCGTTCCACTCCGACCACAGGACCGGGAAGTTGCCGACCTGGTAGCCGCCGGGCCCGACGTCCCACGGCTCGGCGATCAGCTTCGCTTGCGAGAGCACCGGGTCCTGGTGGATGACGTCGAAGAAGCTCGCCAGGCGGTCGACGTCGTACAGCTCCCGCGCCAGTGCGCTCGCGAGGTCGAACCGGAAGCCGTCCACGTGGCACTCGCTCACCCAGTACCGCAGCGAGTCCATGATCAGCCGCAGCACGCTCGGGTGCTGGGCGTTGAGCGTGTTGCCGGTGCCCGTGTAGTCCATGTAGAAGTGCGGCTCGTCCGGCACCAGGCGGTAGTAGGACGCGTTGTCGACGCCCTTGAAGGCGAGCATCGGCCCCAGGTGGTTGCCCTCGGCGGTGTGGTTGTAGACGACGTCGAGGATCACCTCGATCCCCGCCCGGTGCAGCGCTTTCACCATGCCCTTGAACTCGCGCACCTCCTGCCCGCGGATGCCGGTGGCGGCGTACAGCGAGTGCGGCGCGAAGTAGCCGATGGTCGAGTAGCCCCAGTAGTTGGTGAGGCCGCGGCCGGCGAGGAAGGACTCGTCGGCGATGTGGTGCACCGGGAGGAGCTCGACAGCGGTGACGCCGAGTGCGCTCAGGTACTCGATCGCCGGCTCGGAGGCGAGCCCGGCGTACGTGCCGCGCAGGTCCTCGCGCACCTCCGGGTGGCGCATGGTGAAGCCCTTGACGTGGGTCTCGTAGATCACCGACTCGTGCAGCGGGGTCCGCGGCGGGCGGTCGCCCTCCCAGTCGAACCGGGGGTCGATCACCACGCACTTGGGGATCGCGGCGGCGGAGTCCTCGTCGTCGAGCTCGAGGTCGGCGTCGTCGCCCGCCCCCTCGACCGGCACGTACGGGAGCACGCTCGCGCGGTCGAGGCGGACCTTGCCCTCGATCGACTTCGCGTACGGGTCGATCAGCAGCTTGGCGGGGTTGAAGCGGTGGCCGGCGCGCGGGTCGTAGCGGCCGTGGACGCGGTAGCCGTAGCGCTGGCCGGGGCCGACGCCCGGCAGGAACGCGTGCCAGTTGAACGCGGTGCGCTCGATCAGCTCGAGCCGCTCCTCGTTGTCCTCGTCGTCGAACAGGCACAGCTCCACGCGCTCGGCGTGCTCGGAGAACAGCGAGAAGTTGGTCCCCTCCCCCTCCCAGGTCGCCCCGAGGGGGAACGGGCTGCCCGGCCAGGACTCCCTCAACGGACCAGCGCCCCGGACAGCGGCGGCAGGATCACGTAGCCCGGCTCGAGCGTGGCGTGGTCGGTGGCGAGGACGGTCTCCACGGTGCGGTCGACCGGGACGTGGACGTCGCGGTCGCCGAAGTTGGCGAGCAGGGCGAACGGGCCGCGGTCCGCGCGCAGCCAGCCGGCGTGCTCGTCGAACTCGATCCGGTCGGCGTCGCCCGGCGGGAGCTCGCGGCGGGTGTGGAGCAGGGCGGCGTAGAGGTCGCGCAGGCCGGGGGGCTCCCCCTCGCGCGTGAGCTTCGAGCGCTCGAACGTGGCCGGGTCCTGGGGGTCGGGCACCTCCTCGCCGAACTGGGCGAAGGCGGCGAACTCGCGCCGCCGGCCCTCGCGCGTGGCGGTCGCGATCTCCTCGTCGACGTGGTCGGAGAAGAACTGGAACGGGGCTCGCTCCCCGTGCTCCTCGCCCTGGAACAGCATCGGCGTGAACGGTGCCAGAAGCGTGCAGAAGGCGGCGAGTGGCCGGGCGCGCGGCGGCAGGCGGTCGCCGAACGCGCGGTTGCCGACCTGGTCGTGGTTCTGGCAGAAGACGACGAACCGCTCCGGCGGGACGTGGCCGGCGGGGGCGCCGTGGCGGCGGCGGCGGAAGGTGGAATATGTGCCGTCGTGGTAGTGGGGCCGTGCGAACGTCTTGGCGAGCGCGGCGAGCGTGCCGAACTCCTCGTAGTAGCCCTCGCGGTCGCCGGTCAGCAGCACGCGGAGGGCGTGGTGGAAGTCGTCGGCCCAGGCGGCGTCGCAGCGCCAGTCGGTGACCACCTTCGGGTCGTTCGTGCCCGACTCGGCGATGACCAGGCCGCCGGCGCGGCGGGCGATCGCCGCCACGAGGTGCTCCGGGCTCTCGTCGTGGACCGCGTGGATGGCGTCCAGGCGGAGGCCGTCGACGTGGAAGTCGCGCACCCAGCGCTCGGCGCTCTGGAGCACCCATTCGCGCACGGCGCCGCTGTCCGGGCCGTCGTAGTTGATCGCCTTGCCCCACGGCGTCTCGTACCTGGAGGTGAAGTACGGGCCGAACGCCTCGAGCGCCGCCGCTCCGGAGGCGCCGACGTGGTTGTAGACCACGTCGAGGATCACCGCCAGGCCGTGTGCGTGCGCCGCGTCGACGAGCCGCTGGAGCCCGTGCGGGCCGCCGTAGGAGGAGTGCGCGGCGCAGAGGTACACGCCGTCGTAGCCCCAGCCGTGGCGGCCCGGGAACTCGGCGACCGGCATCAGCTCGATCGCGGTGACGCCGAGGTCGCGCAGGCCGCGCAGGTGGGGGATCGCCGCCTCGAACGTGCCCTCGGCGGTGAATGTGCCGACGTGCAGCTCGTAGAGCACGAGGTCGCGCAGGGCGGGCGAGCGGTGGCTCTCGTCCGTCCACTCGAAGGCGGCGGGGTCGAGCAGGCGCGACGGGCCGCGCAGCCCGGCAGGCTGCCAGCGGCTGCACGGGTCGGGCAGCGCCCTGCCGTGGATCGCGTACTCGTAGTCGGCGCCCGCCGCCGCCTCCACGGTCGCCTCGTACACGCCCAACCCGGCGTGCTGGAGCGCGTGCTCGGTTCCGTCCACGCGGAGGGTGAGGCGATCCGCCCGGGGCGCCCACACCCGGAACAGCGCGCGGCCGCCGCGGAGCGGGAACGCGCCGAGGGGGCGCTCGAAGGTCAGGGGCTCGGGCATGGAAGACCGCATCTTCCCGGCCGGGGCGGTGTTCAATCGGGGCCATGCGCGCGCTCCTCGCCGTCCTCCTCGCCGTCGCGACCACCGGACACGCCGACAACATCGGCACCACCACCGCGACGATCCACGGCACCGTGGACCCGGACGGGGTCCCGACGACCTACCACTTCGAGTACGGCGCGACCGACCAGCACCGGCTGACGACCGAGCCGGAGGAGGTGACGGGCAGCGAGCCGGTCGAGGTCAAGGCCGAGCTCACCGGGCTGACGGCCGACACCGAGTACCACTACCGGCTGGTCGCGGGCACCTCCCAGGGCGCGGACGCCAAGTTCCGGACGGCGCCGAACCCGCAGCCACCGCGGATCGTGAGCCAGCGCGCGCCCGATCGCGGAGTCGACGCGGCGACGCTGACGGCCTCGATCGACGCCAACGGCGGTCCCACCACCGTGTTTGTCGAGTACGGGACGACGATGCGCTACGGCAGCCGGACGCCGGACCAGGACGCGGGCGCGGGCGCCGACCCCGCGCCGGCCTCCGTCCGGCTCGCGGGGCTCCAGCCGCGCACGCGCTACCACTACCGCTTCGTGGCGAGCAACGCCGCCGGGATCGTCCTCGGGCGCGACCGCACGTTCAGCACGCGGCGGCTCCCGACGGGCGTCAGCCTGGGCCTCTCTCCGCGGCGCGTCACGTGGGGCCGCGGCCTCACGCTCGGCGGCCGCGTCAGCGGGATCGGCGTGGCTCGGACGCCGCTGGCGCTGGAGGTGCAGCGGTTTCCGTTCGACGCCGGGTTCGCCGATGTGGCGCGGACGCGGGCGGGCGACGACGGCGGCTACGCGTTCCAGGTCGGCCATCAGTGGACGCACAGCCGCTACCGCGTCGTGACGCGCACGAGGGTCGTGGCGGTCAGCCCGGTCGTGGAGTCCTTCAGCGCCGTGCTCGTGGGCCGGCGGGTGCGCCACACGAGCCGCCGCCGCGCCCGCCTCGAGGGCTCCGCGCTCCCGGGCGTGACCGGGACGGCGTCACTGCAGCGCCGCAGCCGCCGCGGCCGCTGGGTGAGCGTGCGCCGCCGGGCCGTGCGAGCGGGGGACGAGCTCCGTTCGCGCTACCGCTTCAGGGTGCGGAGGGTGCGCAGAACGCGCCGCTACCGCGTCGTGGTCGTCCCCGAGCAGGGCGGGCCGCACGTGCGCGGGACGAGCCGCACGGTCAAGGTCCGCCCGCGCCGAACCTAAACCGGGTCAGACCCTTTGGTATGAGGCCACTCAAGGGGTCAGATCCCTTGAGTCGACCCCACTCAAGGGGTCTGACCCCTTCAGCCGGGATGACTAAAGGGGTCTGACCCCCTTTAGGTTTCGGGGACGAGCCAGAGAGCTCCGAGGGGCGGGAGCGTCACCAGCGCCGAGTAGGGCTGGTTCTGCCACGCCAGGGGCCCGGCCTCGATGCCGCCGAGGTTGCCCATGTCCGACCCGCCGTAGTAGCTGGAGTCCGTGTTGACCAGCTCGCGCCAGCGGCCCGCGCGCGGCAGGCCGAGGCGGTAGCCCTCGCGCGGGACCGGCGCGAGGTTGGCGACGAAGACGACGACCCGCTCGGAGTCCCGCGAGCGGCGCGCGAAGGCGAACACGTTTGCGTCGGCGTCGTTGGCCTCGATCCACCAGAAGCCCGTGTGGTCGTAGTCGAGCTCCCACAGCGCCGGCTCGGCGCGGTAGGCGCGGTTCAGGTCGCGCACGAGTGACTGCACGCCGGCGTGCGCCGGATCCTCGAGCAGGTGCCAGTCCAGCGAGCGCTCGTACGACCACTCGGCCTCCTGCGCCAGCTCCCCGCCCATGAACAGCAGCTTCTTCCCCGGGTGCGCCCACATCAGCGCGTACAGGGAGCGCAGGTTGGCGAGCTTCTGCCACTTGTCGCCCGGCATCTTGCCGAGCAGGGAGCCCTTCCCGTGCACGACCTCGTCGTGGGAGAGCGGCAGGATGAAGTTCTCCGTGAACGCGTAAACGAGGCTGAAGGTCAGCTCGTGGTGGTGCCAGCGCCGGTACACGGGGTCCTGCTGGAAGTAGCCGAGCGTGTCGTGCATCCAGCCCATGTTCCACTTGTAGCCGAACCCCAGCCCGCCCAGGTAGGTCGGGCGCGACACGCCGGGCCAGGCGGTGGACTCCTCCGCCGCCGAGATCACGCCCGGCTCGCTGCGGTGGATGACCTCGTTGAGCTCCTTCAGGAAGCCGACCGCGTCCATGTCCTCGTTGCCGCCGTACTCGTTCGGCACCCACTGGCCCTCCTCGCGCGAGTAGTCGAGGTAGAGCATCGAGGCCACCGCGTCCACCCGGATGCCGTCCACGTGGTACTCGCGCAGCCAGAACAGGGCGTTGGCCACGAGGAAGTTGCGCACCTCGTGGCGGCCGTAGTTGAAGACCAGCGTGCCCCAGTCCGGGTGCGCGCCGCGGCGCGGGTCGGCGTGCTCGTACAGCGCCGTGCCGTCGAAGCGGGCGAGCGCGAAGTCGTCGCGCGGGAAGTGCGCGGGGACCCAGTCCAGGATCACCCCCAGCCCGTGCGAGTGCAGGCGGTCCACGAACGCCCTGAAGTCGTCCGGCGAGCCGTAGTGCGGCGTGGGCGCGAAGTAGCCGGTCACCTGGTAGCCCCATGAGCCGCTGAACGGGTGCGCCATCACCGGCAGCAGCTCGAGGTGGGTGAAGCCCATGTCGAGCGCGTAGGCGGCCAGCTCGTCGGCCAGCTCGAGGTAGGTGAGCGAGCGGTTGCCCTCCAGCGGGTTCAGCCGCCACGAGCCGAGGTGCACCTCGTAGATCGACATCGGGCCGTCCAGCGGGGGGGACTCGTCGCGCGTGGCGAGGTAGCCGGCGTCGGTCCACTCGTGCGTGGACTCGTGCACGACCGACGCGGTCTTGGGCGGCAGCTCCGTGGCGAACGCGACGGGGTCGGCCTTCAGGCGGATCTCGCCGTCGGGCGCGAGGATCTCGTACTTGTAGTGCGCGCCGGCGTCCACCCCCGGGAGGAACAGCTCCCACACGCCCGACGCGCCCATCGCGCGCATCGGATGGACCCGGCCGTCCCAGAAGTTGAAGTCCCCGACCACCGAGACGGCGCGCGCGGCCGGCGCCCACACCGCGAAGCCGGTGCCCCGCACGCCGTCGACCTCGCGCATGTGCGCGCCGAGGCGCGTCCACATCTCCTGGTGGCGCCCTTCGCCGACCAAGTGCAGGTCGAGCTCCCCGATCGTCGGCAGGAAGCGGTACGGGTCGTCGATCGTGACCGTCCCGGCCTCGCCGTAGTCGACCTCCAGCCGGTAGGCGAGCGGCAGCTCGCCGCCCTCCAGCACCCCCTCGAACACCCCGCCGGGGTGGACCTGCTCGAGCTCGAGGGTCCCGTTCGCGCTGGTGAGGGCGCGGACGGCGGCGGCGGAGGGCCGGAACGCGCGGACCACCACGCCGCCCGGAGCGGCGGGGTGAGCGCCCAGGAGGTCGTGCGGGCTCGGGTGCTCGCGGCGGACGAGGCGCTCGAGGTCGACAGCGGCGGCGAGGGCCATGGACGGGAGTGTGACTACCCCGCCATGGCAGGTACCCACACGCGCATCGTCGACGCCCCCGGTTTCAGCGGCCGGGACCCGATCACGACGGGCACCCTCAGATCCCGGCCGGACGGCTACGAGGGACCGTCCCCGGCAGCTACTTCCTCGGCGTCGACTTCCTCTTGACGTGACCGAACTTGTGTCCCGAGGCCGAGAACGCGTAGACGGTCGTCGACCTGTAGGTGTCCCCGGGCCGCAGGACCGTCGACGGGAAGTGCGGCTGGTTCGGGGAGTCGGGGTAGTGCTGCGTCTCGAGCGCCAGCCCGTCACCCTGCCGGTACGAGCGGCCACTGGTCCCGTACAGCGACCCGTCGAGGAAGTTGCCCGAGTAGAACTGGATGCCGGGCTCGGTCGTCCAGATGCTCAGCTGGCGACCGCTCCCCGGGTCGCGCAGCCTGGCCGCTTCGATCAGGCTCGTGTCGCCCGCCGCGCGGTTGAGCACCCAGTTGTGGTCGTAGCCCCTGCCGATCGCCAGGTGCGGGTGGTTGTCCCGGATGCGCTCGCCGACTGCGTGGAACCTGCGGAAGTCGAACGGCGTCCCGGCCACCGGGTCGATCGCGTCGCTGGTGTGTCCGGCGATGTCAGCGAAGCCGAGCGTCACGTTGGCGAGACGACCCCTGCGGTCGGGCGCCCACAGCTCGGTGATCGTGCCGCCATACGTGACCTGCGGGACCTTCGCATTACGGCTCCTCCCTTCGTGTGCTGAGCCCCCAGCGGCACGTGAACGACGCGCCCGGACGCAGCGCCACCAGACCCTCGCCGGAGTTGAACGCGTCCGGCGCACACGTCATCGGCTCGATGGCGAGACCACCACGGCGGCGTGCGGCGTCGGTCACGGCGTCCGCCGTGTAGACGTGTACGTAGCGGAAGTGCTCGTCCATCCACGCCGTCACCGCCCGCGCGCCCTCGGCGTCGGTGAGCCGGACGCGTGCGAGCCCGTCGGCGCCGCGCTCCAGGTCTCCGAAGCACGTGTCGAGCGCCTGCGCCCCGATCGATCGGGCACGCCGGAAGTCGTGCCGGGTGCCGTCGACGGGAACCGGGGCACCGCGTGGCAGCAACCGCTCGTCCACCGGCACGCGCGTGCGAGCCGGCATCTCCAGCACGTAGTCATCGATCCGCCGGTCGCCGAGGCTCAGGTATGGATGAAAGCCGGCGCCGAACGGCGCGACCGCGGCGCCGAGGTTGGTCGCGCACAAGGTGAGCGTCAGTCCCTCGAGGGCCAGGCGGTACTCGACCTCGAGCCGGAGCGTGAACGGGTATCCCGGCTGCGGGCGCAGCACGTACCCGAGCGTCACGTGGTCCGATGAGCGGCGGACCGGCTGCCACTTGACGCACCGCACGAGCCCGTGCAGCGCGCAGTTGCGCTCGGGCTCGGTGATCGGGATGCGGTGCTCGGAGCCTGCGAATGCGTAGCGCCCGTCGCGGATCCGGTTCGGCCACGGCGCCAGCACCCTGCCGCGGAAGTCCTCGCCGGCCTCGTCCATCGCGAACGTGTCCAGCAGCTGACGGTCGTCGACGTGCCACGAGCGCAGCGCGGCACCGAGCTCGGTCACCACGGCCTGCTGGCGGGCCCGCTCGACCAGGAACTGCGCGCCCGTCGGCGGCTCCGGCACGATCGCCTCGCTGCCGGCCGCCCACGCGGTGGCGTCACGGCTGTCGGTCATCCGGCCTGCTCGGCTCCGCGACGGCCGCGCGCGCGGCTCTGAACTGGTTCACCACCACGTCGGTGAGCTCGTCGGCGGAGGACTCCGACGTCCGCTTGTCGAGCACGATCCCCCCGTCGTGGAGCAGGTTGACCCGGTCGCACGCCTGGAAGACGTGGACGTAGTTGTGGAGGATCATGATGATCGAGACGTCGCCACGCTCGCGCAGGCGGCCGATCAGCTCGAGGACGATCGCACCCTCCTTGACCCCCATCGCGGCGAGCGGCTCGTCCAGCAGGAGGATCTTCGCGTCCGAATGCAGCGACCGCGCGATCGCGATGGCCTGGCGCTGGCCGCCCGACAGCCGGGCGACCGTCGTGTTCACCGATGGAAGGTCGACCCCGATGTCGTCGATGTACCGGTCCGACCGCTTGCGCATCTCACGGTTGTTGAGCAGCCGGAACGGGAGGGGGTACAGCAGCTCACGGTTGAGGAACACGTTGTGGAAGACGCTGAGCTCGTCGACGAGGGCAAGGTCCTGGTAGACGGTGTCGATGCCCAGCGAGCGGGCATGTGTGACGGAGTGCAGCTCCACCGGCTCGCCGTCGAGGAAGATCCGGCCTCTGTCGGGCTTGTGGAAGCCGCAGATGATCTTGACCAGCGTGGACTTGCCGGCGCCGTTGTCACCCACGAGCCCGAGCACCTCACCTGCCTCGAGGTGGAGATTGATGTCGCGCAGGGCGACAACCGGCCCGAACGACTTCGCGACACCTTCCACGCGCAGGACGTCCGCCATGGCTACGCCGCCCTGCCGCGCCTGCGTACGCGGCCCAGATAGATCTCGAGCACCATCGCGCCCAGGATCGCGACGCCGAGGATGAGGTCGAACGTGAACGCGCTGACGCCCTGGAGAGTGAACCCGTCGCGGAGGATGCCGAGCACGCAGGCGCCGATGAACGCGCCGATCACCGTGCCGCTGCCGCCGGCGAGCAGCGTGCCGCCGATGACTGCCGCCGAGATGGCCTGGAACATGATCCCCGGCCCGCCTGCGAGCGGATCGGTCGACGTGATGCGCACGGCCTCGATGATCCCGGCGAAGCCGGCCAGCGCGCTCGCCAGCATGAAGTTGCGGATCTTCACCACACGCACCCGGATGCCGGCCTCGCTGGAGCCGGTCAGGTTGCCTCCCACGGCGAAGGTGTGCAGTCCCCAGCGCGTCCGTGTGAGCACCAGCTGCAGGAGCAGCACGAGCCCGATCGCCCACAGGATCCCGGCGTAGGCGCCACCGCCGAAGATCTCGGTGTACGTGCCCTCGCCCGGCGTGTCGGCCGGGCGCCCGTTCGACAGCGTGAGCGTGAGACCGTTGAGAAGGAAGAACATGCCCAGCGTGGTGATGAACGACGACACGCCGATCACGGTGGTGACCACGCCGTTCACGAGGCCGATCAGCGAGCAGGCGACGAGCGCGAGGGCGACCGCGAGCAGGATCGGCACGCCCGCCTCGGTCAGCCAGAAGACGATGAACGCCGCCAGCGCGAACACCTGCCCGACCGAGAGGTCGATCTCGCCGGAGATCATGAGGAACACCTCGCCCGCGGCGATGATCGCCGTGGCCGCGATGAACGTCCCCAGCGTCTGGAGGTTCTGGGTCGACGCGAAGCCGACCACGGAGTTGAAGAAGTAGACGTACAGCGCGACCGCGACGATCAGGATGCTCAGCTCGCGCCGGCCGAGCGCGAGCTGGACCGCGCGCGACCTCCACCCCGGGTGCCGGCGGCTGCGACCGCCGGCGGGCGTCCCGCCCGGTGCGTCCGGGGTGGACTTCGTGGTCGCCACGCTCAGGTCCCGGTTCGGATGACCTTCTGCTCCTTCGTGGAGCCCTCGAAGCGCGACGGGTTGTCCAGGTAGGTCCCGGCGTCCTGGGCGGTGACGAACTTCAGGCCGGTGTTCATCTCCGACGTGCCGGTGAGCCCACCCGAGATCTTGGTCAGGAAGAGCTGCACGACCGGGAAGAAGCCCTGCAGGTACGCCTGCTGGTCGATCGTGAAGTCGAGCTGCTCCGCCTTGAGCAGCTCGAGCGTCTTCGGCAACGTGTCGTAGCCCCCCGCCTTCACGTCCTTGTCGCGGAGCTTGTACTTCTGGACGACCTGCCCGACGGCCTGCGTGGAGCCCGCATCGACCGCGAACATGCCGTTGACGTCCTTGTTGCCGAGGTAGTAGGCGTCGATGCGCGACAGCTCCTCGTTGAGCTCGGCGCCCGAGGCGATCGACTTGTGCTCGATGTCCTGGCCGGACTGCTCGATCGCCTGGATCGCGCCGTCGATGCGCGGCTGGATGTTCAGCGATCCTGGGGTGGCGATGAACAGCACCACCTTGCCCGACGGGACGAGCTGCGCGATGCGCTTGCCCATCTCCACGCCGGACTGGAACAGGTCCTGGCCGATATAGGCGAGGCGGTCGTTGCCGGGTGCGTCGGCGTTGTAGGACACCACCGGGATCCCCGCCTCGAGCGCCTTCTCGGTCGGCCCGTCGAACGCCTTGGGGTCCACGAGCGCGACCGCGATCCCGTCGGCGTTCGCGGAGATCGCGGTGTTCATCGCGTTCACCATCTCGCTGACGTTGCTGGTCTTCGATCCCGTCCACTGGAACGTGGTGTCGAGCAGCCCACTCGCGTCCTCCGCGCCGAACTGGGTCGGCACGAAGAACGGATTCGTCGTCACGTGGTTGACGAACACGAACCGGTACCTCGGCGTCTGCGGGAAGTTCCCGGCGCCCTCGCCGCCCTCGCCCTCCTCCGTCGCCCCGCATGCGGCGAGCGCAGTGCTCAGGAGGGCGGCTCCGCCGCCGGCCAGGGCCGACCGACGCAGGAAGCTTCGCCGCCCGATACCCGAGGATTCGGTGCCTTCGGGGGGCTCGACGGCAGGCGGGACTGCTTGCTGATCTGACACCGATCTCACTCCTCTTCGATGCTCCGGGCCGCCTCTGCCTCAGAGCCGGTCCCCATCGGGCGATCAACCGCTGAGCGGGCCGCGATCGCCGCGATGTTAGCGTTCTCATATCCGCTGTCAAGGCGCCGTGCAGGCACCTCGGGAACGCCCCGAGTGACCGCTAACATCCGCGGGCCGGCGCCGGCCGATCATTGGGAGGACGCCGTCCGGTTGACCTCCTCGAAGACGTCCTTCGCCATTTCCTGCGTCGCCTTGTCGTTCCCGTACCAGTCCGACCCCGGGCAGGCGCGCGTGCTGGCCGCTCCCGTCGAGGCTGAGGGCGATCCCGAACGGTCCGTCCACGTGCGCCGGGTCTCCCGCCAGCGCGGCGTGCCGGTCGTTGCCCGACGAGTCTGCGGCGGTGGTCCCGCCGGACTCGTCGAAGCGATAGGAGGCGACCGGCTTCCTCGCCTCGGGGCTGAGCGTCTGGACGACCTCCTGGATCGTGCCGTCCGGGTTGAAGTACAGCCTGTCGAGCGACACCGACCGGCGGAACTCGCCTCCGCCCGGCGCCATGCCGTTGTGGTAGACGATGTACCACTGGCCCTTGAACTGGACGATCGCAGGGTGGTTCGTCGTCGTGTTCGCGACGGTGTCCAGGATCCGGCCCCGGTAGGTCCACGGGCCGAGCGGGTCGCTCGCCGTGGCGTAGCGTGGGGGCCCCCCAGAAGCCCTCGAGGCCCTGCGGCGTGATCGCGGGACCGTCCAGCTCGGTCATGTTGCTCTTGAGCTTCGCGGCGCGGGGCGCGGAGAACGAGCCCCAGTAGATGTAGGCCTGCCCGTCGTCGTCGACGAACACCGTGGGGTCGATGTCCAGCGCGCTGTGGTTCGGGACGGTGTTGTCGATCAGCGCATGCCCGATGGCGTCCTCGAACGGCCCGAGCCGAGAATCGCCGACCGCCACGCCGATCGACATCCAGTTTGCTGGGGTTGACGCTCGGTCTGTCGTCGACCGAGACGTACCAGTAGAACTGCCCGTTGCGTTCGACGATCTGGCCGGCCCAGGCGTTCAGATAGGCCCAGTCATGTCGGTGACCGCCATCCGGGCGCCGTGATCGGTCCAGTGCCGCGCGTCGGTCGACGAGAAGATGCGCCAGTCGCGCATGAGGAAGCCGCTGGTGCCGATGGGGGCCTCGTCGTGACCCGTGGCGACATAGAGCGTGCCTTCGTGGACGAACGCGTCAGAGCCTTCATTCCCGTCCCTCCGGCACCCACACGCGCATCGTCGACGCCCCCCGGTTTCCCCACAGGTGGTAGGGGACGAAGGTCAGCCGCGTCGCCCGCTCGGCGGGGCGCTCCGGCACGGCGACGACGCGCCCCGGGCCCTCGAGGGCGACCGCGCCATCGAGCACGCCGCCGGCCGGTCGCTCGACCGGCTCGGCCCCCGTCATGGCGGCGACGGAGTCGAGCGGGACGCCGGCGTCATGGTCCGTTGACTCCAGGCAGTAGACGAGCGGCCCGCGCTCCACGGCGACGCAGCCGCGGACGGCGTCCACGCGCGGGTCCGGACGCGTCCAGCGTGGCCGGACGGGCAGCTCGATCCGCACCTCCTCGCCGGCCCGCCACACCTTGTCCACCACCGCGTAGCCGGACGGCACCACCCGGCGCCGGTCGCCCTCCACCAGGACCGCCTCGCCGGCCCAGCCCGGCACCCGCAGGCTGAGCCTCCACGGCGAGTCGCCGGCCGCCTCGATGCGTACGACGACGTCGCCGGACCACGGATAGCCCGTCTGGACGCGCAGCGCCACATCGCCGACGCCCGCGAGCGTGGCCCGGATCGTGCAAGGCGTGAGCTGATGGATCTGCACGCCCACCGCGTCGGCCGTCGCCACGTAGGCGGCGAGGCTCGAGAGCGTGCGCGCGACGTTCGTGGGGCAGCACGAGACGCTGAACCACGGCGCGCGGAGGCTCGCCGCGGCCCGGGGGCTCTCGGCGTCGGCCTGCGGCGGGGCGCCCGGCACCCGCTGGTGGAGCGGGTTGGCGTAGAAGAACGCCCGGCCGTCGAGCGCGGGCGAGGTCGCCACCACGTTGTAGAGCGTCCGTTCGGCGAGGTCGGCGAAGCGGGCCTCGCCCGTGGCGAGCAGCAGCCGCCAGGCGAGCATCACCGACGCCACGCCCGCGCAGGTCTCCGAGTACGCCCGGTCGGGCGGCAGCTCGTAGTCCTCGCCGAACGACTCGTCGGTGTGGCGGGAGCCCATGCCGCCCGTCACGTACGTCCGGGCCGCCACGGTCCGCTCCCATTGGCGAACAATCGCCGCGAGCAGCTCGTCGTCGCCGGTCTCGACCGCGACGTCCGCGGCCCCGCTCGCCAGGTACAGCGCGCGCACGGCGTGCCCGCGGAAGGCGGCGGCCTCGCGCACCGGCACGTCGTCCTGGAAGTACTGCCTCCCGTACTCGACGTCCGCGAGCGCCGGCCGGCCGCGCCGCTCCACGAACAGCCGCGCCTGCTCGAGATAGCGCTCCTCGCCCGTCGCCCGGTAGAGCTCGACGAGCGCCATCTCGATCTCCGGATGCCCGCACACCCCCTTGCGGCCACCGGGGCCGAACTCCGCGCACACGTGGTCGGCCGCGCGAAGGGCGATCTGGACGAGCCGGTCCTCGCCGCGCGTCCGCAGCCGGGCGACGGCGGCCTGGATCAGGTGCCCGTAGCAGTACAGCTCGTGCCCCCACTCGAGGTCGGTGTACCGGTGCTCGCGCCCCCGGTGCCCGAAGCGGGTGTTCAGGTAGCCGTCCGGCTCCTGGGCGCCCGCCGCCGCGTCCGCGATCTCGCCCACCAGGCGGTCGAGGTCGCCGTCGCCGCTGCGACCGACCTCCCAGGCGAGCCCCTCGGCCAGCTTGTAGACGTCCGAGTCGGCGAACTCGCGCCCGCGGTGCCGGGCGGGCGCGCGGAAGTTCTCGATCCACCCGAGGCGGTCCATCCACCCGTGGCAATGGCGCAGCACGACCTCGGCGTTCAGGTCCTGGCGATCGCCCCAGAAGCCGGGCTCGAGCCGCACCGCGTCGACTCCGAGCGGCCGCAGCGCCCCCCGCGTGGGCGCGACCGGCCTCATCCGCGCACCGCCCCCGTCATGAAGCCCTGGACGTAGTGGCGCTGCAGGAGCAGGAACAGCACCAGGGACGGCAACGCCATCACCATCACCCCCGCCTCGAGCGCGCCGAAGTCGATCGCCCCGAACGTCTGCTCGCGCATGCTCACGACCGCGACCGGCAGCGTGAACTTCGATCCGTCGTTGAGCAGGATCAGCGGCGCGAAGAAGTCGTTCCACGACGCGAGGAACGCGAACAGCCCCACCGTGATCAGCCCCGGACGCACGGCGTGCACCAGGATCCGGCGCAGGGCGGCGAACGTGGTGCAGCCGTCGACCATCGCGGCCTCCTCGAGCTCGCGCGGGACCGCCTCGAACGAGTTGCGCATCATGAACAGTGCGAACGGCAGCTGGAACATGATCAGCACGAGGCTGAGGCCGACCAGCGAGTTCTGCAGGCCGAGGTGGCCGAGCACCACGTACAGCGGGACCAGGATGGTCGCGTACGGGACCATCAGGATCGCGAGCGTGGCCAGGAACAGCAGGTTCTTGCCCGGGAACGTGAAGCGCGCGAACCCGTAGCCGCCGAGCCCTGAGACCAGGAGGGTCCCGACCACGGTCATCAGCGACACCGCGGCGGTGTTGGCCAGGTAGGTGGCCACCCCTTCCCCGTACTGCGCCATCGTGACGTAGTTGCCGAAGCCGAAGCCGGTCTCCTGGCTCGTGCCCGGCTGGCCCTTGAACGAGGAGTAGCCGCTCCACAGCAGCGGGAACAGGAACAGCACCGCCAATGCCCCGCCGGTCGTGTAGTAGCCGAGCCTCACCGGTTCCTCCCCAGCACCCGCAGCTGGAGCACGTTGAGGACGACGAGCACGAGCAGCAGCAGCACGGAGATCGACGCCGCCGCACCCAGGTCCAACCGCGTGAACGCCTCGCGGTAGATGACCATCACCATGCTCACGGTGCTGTTGTCAGGCCCGCCGCGCGTCATGATGAAGAACTGGTCGAACGCGAGCAGCGACCCGGTGATGGTCAGCACCAGCATCAGCGCGATCGTGGGTCGCAGCAGCGGCAAGGTGATGTAGCGGAACGTCTGCCAGCGGCTGGCACCATCCGAGCGGGCCGCCTCGTAGACGTCCGTCGGGATCCCTTGCAGGCCGGTCAGCAGGATCAGCATGTTGAACCCCGCGAACCGCCAGACCACCATCGCGATCGTGGAGAAGAGCGCCATGTTCGGCGTGCCCAGCCAGTTCACGCGCTCATCGACGAGCCCGAGCGAGAGCAGCAGGTCGTCGAGCGGGCCGATGTCGCTGTAGAACCCGTAGAACAGCAGCGACGCGGCAGCGAACCCGACCGCCGCCGGCAGCAGGTAGGCGGTCCGCAGGAAGCCCACCCCCGGACGCCGCTCCTGGACCAGCAGGGCGAGCCCCATCGCCACCGCCGACAGCAGGACGGTGACGATCGCCGTGTACTTCAGCGTGAACGTCACCGAGTCCAGGAACAGCCGGTTGTCCCCGATGTCCCCGTAGTTGCTGGGGAAGTTGAGCGCCGGCGAGCCCAGCAGCGGCCAGCGGTTGACCGACATCCAGAACACCAGCGCGAGCGGCAGCAGGAAGAAGACGCCGACGATCACCGCCGTCGGCGTCGCGTACCCGATGCCCTTCAGGCTGCGCGAGCGCGCCAGCGACCGGCGGCCCGGCCGCCGCCGGGCCACCAGCATCCTCTGTGCACGTGCCAGCTCGCCCACAGGGTCAGTCCCGCGACAGCGCCGCTGTGAGCGTCTCCTTGCCCTGCGCGAGCGCCTGTTCGGGGTCGGTCCCGAACGCCGCGTCTCGCGCGACCTTCAGCCACGGGCCGCTCGGGTCGTTGTAGACCTCGCCGAAGTTCAGCGAGAACGGCGTCTCGCCCTTCTCGACCAGCTCGTTGATCAGCTGGACGCGCGGGTCCTCGGCGGAGTACTTGTTCTCCGCCAGGTCGGTGCGGGCGACCACGTCCTTGTTCTTGGCCATCACCTCGACCTGCGCCTCCTCGGAGATGGTCCAGGACAGGAAGTGCCACGCCGCATCGACCTTGTCGGTGGTGGAGGAGATCCCGATCACGTCACCGCCGACGAACGTCGACTCGCCGCCGTCCGGACCGGGAATCGGCGTCACGCCGATGTCCAGCTTCTTCGGCATCGCGCCGAGCGTGGTCGACGGCATCGGCATCACGCCGATGTTGCCCTCCGGGAAGAAGCCGGTCCACGTCGGTCCCTGCTCGCCCTTGGTCGGCGGGTTGGTGACGCCGTCGCGGAACAGGTCGCCCCAGATCCGGAACGTCTCGACCATCGCCGGCGTGTCGATCGTGCTCTCCGTCCCGTCCTCGTTCATGATCTGCTCGCCGGCCGCCCACACCGACGGCCAGAACGTGAAGACGTAGCAGCCGGGGCAGGCGCCGCCGAAGTGCGTGCCGTAGGTCTTGCCGCCGATCTCCTCGCGGATCGTGCGCGCGTGGTCGGCGAACTCCTGCAGCGTGGTCGGCGGCTGCTCGGGGTCCAGGCCGGCCTTGCGGTAGAGGTCCTTGTTGTAGAAGAGCACGGACAGGTCGAGCGTGTGCGGCACCGTGTGCATCCGATCCTCGAACGTGCCGAGCCGCATGTGCGCCGGCGCCAGGCTGTCCTTGAACGGCAGCTCCTCGATCCGGTCCGTGATGTCCAGGTACAGCCCCTCCGAGGTGAAGTTGGGCGCGAAGATGACGTCGACCGACAACACGTCGGGCAGGTTGCGGCCGCCGGCCGCCGACGCGACCCGTGCCTGGTAGTTGTCGGTCGGGATGACGGTCAGCTCGACCTTGTTCTTGTGCGCCGCGTTGTAGGCCTCCACGAGCCGCTCGCTCTGCGCCTGCGTCGCCGCCCGGGTCCACATCGTGATGGTCGTGCCGTCGTCGACCGCGGCGGCGCCGCCGTTGTCCGACGAGTCGTCCCCGCCGCCGCAGCCCGCCGCGAAGGCGAGTACGAGGATCGCGGTCAGGGCGCCGGCGAAGCGCCGGGGGATGGTGATCACTGGTTCTCCTCCTCTTCGACCGTCACGGTTGCGCTCGCGGTGAGCGAGGTTCCCTCCACGTCACCGGTCACCGTGAAGGTGCCGGGCTGTGCGTACTGAGACGGGTCGACCTCGTCCCAGGTCACCCGGGTGTTGACGTTGTCGACGGAGCCGTCGTTGAACGTCGCCTGCACGGTCTCCGGCAGTGCCGGCGGCACGCCGACCCGCGTCACCAGCTCCTCCGGCTCGATGAACGTGATCGAGACCGCGTCGGTCTCGCGCACGTACACCGTCGCCTCGGCGGTCAGGCTCGTCCCGTCGACCAGCCCGAGGATCGAGAACCGGGTGCCGCCGGTCGCGACCTGCTCCTCGGTCACCGGCTCCCACGTCACGGGCGCATCGAGGACCGAGCCGTCCGCGTAGATCTGCGTGACCGTCTCGGGCAGCGCCGGCAGCTCGCCGGCGAGCGTCGGCACGTGGACCGGGCGGATCCGCTCCGGCGCGACCGCGTACGCCTTCCACTCCAGCAGCCCCACCGACGCCTGCCCGCTCTCGAGCACCAGCCGCATCCGCGTCGTGGTGACCGGATCGAAGGTGACCTCGTTGTACTGGTTGGGCGCCGTGCCGTAGGCGCTCGCGTCCTCCACGTCCACGAAGGCGTCGCCGTCCCAGTACTGCAGCCTCCACGACGCCGGCACGCGCACCCCGCCGTTGTCGTCGAAGAAGTAGACGTCGGCGGAGTCCACCTTCACCGCGTGCTCCCAGTCGAGCTGGGCCCACCGCGTGCCCTCCTGCGGCCAGGTGCCCCAGCGCGGGTTCTGCGTGTCGTTCGAGCGCGGCGGCTCGATCCCGTCGTTGATCGCCTCCACGTCCTCCCACGGCGACGTGTAGGACGCCGACGGGGTCGCGAGCAGCGCGACGTTGACGATGTCCGGCAGCGCCTCCACCGTCACCGTCACCCGCGCGGACGAGCTCTTCTCGCCGTCGGTCGCGGTCAGCTCCAGCGTGTACGTGCCGCCCTCGGTGAAGCGCACGATCGTCGTCGACGCGCTCGCGTCGTCGAACAGCGCGGCGCCCGGCCCGTCGACGAGCCGCCAGGTGGACTCGAGCGTGCCCGACGGCAGGCCGTCATCCTCGACCACTCCCTGCAGGCGCGCCTGCGCCGGCCGCCGGAAGCTCGCGTCCTGCTTGGCGAGCACGTACGGCGCCGCGTTCTCGACCTCCGGCGCCGGCTCGCCGGTGCGGAAGAGCTGCAGCTCCTTGAGGGCGGTGGAGTGGCCGGCGCGGTGCGTCATCAGCACCCGGAGGTGCAGCGCGGTCACCGGATCGAACCGCACGTGGTTGTAGTTCGACCGCGGGTACACCGGGTCCTTCGCCTGCCCCGGGACGTCGACCCATTCGCCGCCGCTCAGGTACTGCACCCGGTACAGCGCCGGCTCGGTGTACCCGCCGAGCTGCCGGTCGTTGTAGAAGTAGACCTTGAGGTCGTCGAACGTGCGCGGCGCGCCGAGGTCGAGCGCGTACCAGTCGCGATCGTTGCCCGATCCCCGGCTGCCCCAGTGCGGGACGTTGATCGTGAAGCCGTCCACGGCGCCGGCGAGGTTCGTGCCGTTCGCGGTGAACGAGGCCGACGGGGTCGCGCCCGCCGCCAGGTTGGCCGCATCGCCGGCCGGGCTCAGGTCGCGCCCGGCCTTCTGGAACATGTCGACGATCCGCTCGTCGGCGCCGAACTCGACCTGCTGCGGGGCAGCGAGCTCGAGCTTGTGCTTGCCGCGGACCTTCGCCGTCTCGCCCGGGAAGCTGACCTTGCCCGTCTCGGGGTCGTAGACGGTGTGCACCAGCTCGTCCACGGTGAACGCGCGCTTGCCGTCGAGGAACACCGAGTAGCCCTCGGGGCCGCCGCCGCGGTAGTGGCGCCTGCGGTCACGCGGGTCGTCCCAGACGATCGTCAGGTCCGAGCCGCGGTAGTTGATGCCGTCGACCGCGAAGTGGTCCCACCCGATGTCGATCGGCGACAGCTCGATCTTGGCGTCCGACCGCGGCCGCAGGCCCATCGCGTCCTCGATCACCGTCCAGTTGGTCGTGCCGAGGATCGTGTGGTGGATCCACGACCGGAAGTCGATGTGCTGCGTCTCCGGATTCCAGTTCGCCCAGAACTCGTTCGCGTCCGGCCACCGGTTGTCACCGTCGATGAACTGCGCCCACGCGTTCCAGGACAGGAGCTTCTTGTAGTCCTCCGGCTTGACGTACGGCGACGGGTAGTTGCGCAGCGCCGACGAGTAGAACCGGAAGGTGACCGTCGAGTTGATGATCGAGAAGTTGTTGCTCCCCGGGTGCCCCTGCTCGGCCGCCTCCGCCTTGTCGGCCTGGTTGGCGGTGTAGAACGGGAAGATCGGGTACTCGCCGGCGTCCCTCCACAGCCGGAACGCCTCGCGGTACTCCGGCTCGTTCGGCATCAGGCCGACGGAGTAGGGGTAGTAGTTGTTGATCTCCTTCCAGGGGACGAGCGAGTCCGTCGCCACGTGGCGATGCTGGAGCAGCTTCTCCTCGTCGTTCCACAGGTGGGTGAGCACGCCCTGCTTGACGTTCTCGGCCACCTCGCGCATCTCGCGCGCCTTCTCGGGCCGGCCGAGCAGCTCGTAGGCCTGTGCGGCGGCGAGCGCGTTGCTGTAGACGTACGCGGACTCGGCGCGGTCGAGCCGGCCTGGGCGCCAGTCGAACGACACCGCGTCCGCGTCGTTGCCCGTCAGCGCGCCCCAGTCGTACTCGATCAGCCAGTTGTCGTCGCGGTCGTAGAAGTCGAGCTGGCCGTAGGTGTCCTTCTCCGCGTACCGCGCCAGGTTCTCGACGATCGGCTTCGGACCGCCGTGCACCTGGTAGGCCTGCCAGGCAGACTCCGAGATGTACTGCGTGTAGCTGTTGCTCCAGTTCTCGGGGTCGCCGGGGTTGTCCATGTAGCGGGCGTTCCTCGCGACCTCGCCCGCCGAGACCCATGGCCCGTACGAGTAGATCGGGTTGCGCAGGTACTTCAGGTCGTCCATGAACATCCCGATCGTCAGGACGATCGCGTTGTTGTAGCCGAGGGCTCCCTCCATCGATGTCGGGAACTGGTAGTCGTTGCCCGGGATGTCGGCGTCGAGGAAGTTGAAGCGCATCAGCCACCAGCGGTAGTAGATGCTCTTCTTGATGTTCTCGTCCGGGACGTCGATGTACGGCAGGTTGTCCGCCCACCACTTGTTGTATGTGCGGACGTGCGTGGCGAACGCCGCGGCGGGCGCGGCGTCCCGGTAGCGCTCGTACTCGGTGCGCGACCCCCCCAGCTCCTCGGTGACGAAGCCCATCTGCACCTTCGTCGTCTCGGTCTCGCCGGCTCCGACCTCGATCGAGCCGACGAGCGCCTCACCCTCGGGCTCGACGTCGTCGCCGCTCAGGCGCGGGAAGATCGTGGTCAGGCGGTTGAAGGCGTCCACGATCCCCGTGAGCTCGTCGCCGTCGCGTGTCTTCGTGTACGGCGAGATCACGCGCAGCGGGACGCTCCTGGCGCTCGACCCCTCGTTGGTGACGGCGACGTTGGTCACGGCCACGTTCTCGTGGGTGATGAACTTGGTGACCACCACGCTCAGATCGCCGTCGTCCCCGGCGTAGTGGCCGCGGAAGTAGCTCGGCGTCTGCAGCCGCCGGTCCTCGTCCTCCTCGAGGTCGCCCTCGCCCACCGTGATCGCGTACGCGTCCCGGTTGTCGATGCTCTCCCAGTAGGCGACGCGGCCGCCGAAGCCGATCGTGTCCGGGTCGTGCTCCTTCATGAACACCGCCCGGCCGCGGGTCAGCAGCCAGTCGCCCGCCGGGTCGTCCCCGCGGCGGGCCAGCAGGCGATCCATCCAGAAGTCGGTGCCGTCCTTCTCGGCGTCGTAGAGCCGCTGCATCATGCGGTCCGGCTTCCACTTCGCCGGCTCAGCCGGCACGGGATCGGGGGAGCCGGCGAACTCCGGATAGCCGATCGCGTCGTTGTCGGCGCCGGCGGGCGCAGCCGTCAGCGCGGCGGCGACGCAGAGGATCGCGCAGACGGCGGCGACCAAGCTGCTTGTCGTGACTGGATTGTTAGCGCTCACACGCATTCCCGGACCGACTCCTCCCAGTTGTGACCCCCTGCCGCACGCGGCAGTTGGGCGATGTTAGCGTTCACGTTCCTGTCGTCAAGTGCCATGGGCCGCTCTTGACCCGTATGCTGTGAGCGCTAGCATGCCGCTGCGCCGGAGGCCACGCCGACGATCCTGCGACGATGTCGATCCACTCCATGAACTCGTCTTCCGCGAACATCGGGGCGCGCCAGCGCGCCGTGGTGATGGCCGACGTCGCGAAGCTCGCGGGCGTCTCGCAGCAGACGGTGTCGCGCGTGCTGAACGACAGCCCGCACGTGCGCTCCGACACGCGCCAGCGCGTGCTGGACGCGATGCGCAAACTCGAGTACCGCCCCAACTCGGTCGCCCGGGCGCTGGTCACGGGACGCTCGAAGACGCTGGGGGTCGTGAGCTTCGACACCACGCTCTACGGACCGGCGTCGACGCTGTTCGGAATCGAACGCGCGGCCCATGACGCCGGGTACTTCGTCAGCATCGTCAGCCTGCGCTCGCTGAACCGCGCGTCGGTGCTGAGCGCCGTCGAGCGCCTGCGGGACCAGGGCGTCGACGGCATCCTCGTGATCGCCCCGCAGGAATCCGCGGCACAAGCGCTGCTGCACCTTCCGCAGGACGTCCCGATCGTGGCGGCGGAGGCCGGCCCCGAGGAGTCCGTGCCGCTCGTCGCAGTGGACCAGGTCGCCGGCGCGCGGAGCGCGACGCAGCACCTGCTCGACCTCGGTCATCGCACGGTCTGGCACATCTCCGGGCCGCGCGACTGGCTGGAGGCGCAGGATCGCGTCGACGGATGGCGGTCGACGCTAGAGGACGCCGGCGCGGCCGCGCCGCCGCTGCTCGTCGGCGACTGGAGCGCTCGGTCCGGCTACGAGCTCGGCCAGCGGCTGGCGAAGCTGCCGGACGTCACCGCCGTGTTCGTCGCCAACGACCAGATGGCGCTCGGGGTGCTGCGCTCGCTGCACGAGCTGGGCCGCCACGTCCCGGGCGAAATCAGCGTCGTGGGGTTCGACGACATTCCCGAGGCGGCGTACTTCTCGCCGCCGCTGACCACCGTGCGCCAGAACTTCAACGAGATGGGGCGCCGTGGCCTGCTGCGCCTGCTCGAGCAGATCCAGACCGGGGTGCGCGTCCTGGCGCACGAGACCGTCCCTCCCGAGCTGGTCGTCCGCGCCAGCACGACGGCGGTCGCGGGGCGCTGAGCGCGATGGCCGCACGAGCGGAAGAGTCCTGGCAGCCCGTCGATGTGAACGCTCCCAACGCCTGCGTCGTCGGGATCGACTTCGGCACGCTGTCGGCACGGGCGGTGGTCGTGCGGGCGAGCGACGGCGAGGAGCTCGGCTCGGCGGTGCACGAGTACGCGCACGGCGTGATGGACGAGGCGCTCGCCGCGTCCGGCCGCGAGCTTCCGCCCGACTGGGCGCTGCAGGACCCCGAGGACTACCTCGACGTCCTGCGCGAGGCGGTGCCGGCGGCCCTGCGCGCGGGCGGCGTCGCGCCCACCGAGGTGGTGGGCATCGGCACCGACTTCACGGCCAGCACGCCGATGCCGGTCCTGCGCGACGGGACGCCGCTCTGCCGGCTGCCGGAGCTCGCCGGGCGCCCGCACGCCTATCCCAAGCTCTGGAAGCACCACGCCGCCCAGCCCGAGGCCGACCGGATCAACGCGGTCGCCGCCGCGCGCGGCGAGCCCTGGCTGCCCCGGTACGGAGGCCGGATCTCCTCGGAGTGGGAGTTCGCCAAGGCCCTGCAGGTGCTCGACGAGGCTCCGGAGATCTACGAGCGCATGGAGCGCTGGATCGAGGGGGCGGACTGGATCGTCTGGCAGCTGTGCGGGCGCGAGACGCGCAGCGTGTGCGCCGCCGGATACAAGGCGATCCACCAGGACGGGCGATACCCGTCGCGGGACTACCTGCGCGCGCTCGACGAGCGCTTCGGCGATTTCGTCTCCGCGAAGCTGGAGGCACCGCTGTCGCCGCTGGGAGCGCGCGCCGGCGGCCTGACGGCGCAAGCCGCGGCCTGGACCGGGCTGCCCGAGGGGATCGCAGTCGCCGTCGGCAACGTCGACGCCCACGTCACCGCGCCGGCGGCGCAGGCCATCGGCCGTGGGCAGATGCTCGCCGTCATGGGCACGTCCACCTGCCACGTGATGAACGCCGACGTCCTTGCCGACGTGCCCGGCATGTGCGGCGTGGTGCAGGGCGGCATCGTTCCGGGGCTGTGGGGCTACGAGGCCGGCCAGAGCGGCGTCGGTGACATCTTCGGCTGGTTCGTCGACCAGGGCGTTCCGCCGGGCCACTACGAGCAGGCGCGCCGGCGCGGCGTCGGCGTGCACGAGTACCTGTCGGAGCTGGCCGGGCGCCAGCGCGTCGGAGAGCACGGGCTGATCGCGCTCGACTGGCACAGCGGCAACCGGTCGATCCTCGTCGATCACGAGCTGAGCGGCCTGATCGTCGGGCTCAGCCTCGCGACCCGTCCCGAGGACGTCTACCGGGCCCTGCTGGAGGCGACGGCCTTCGGCACCCGCAAGATCATGGAGGCGTTCGAGGGCGCGAGCGTGCCGGTGCGGGAGCTGTTCGCGGCGGGCGGCCTGATCAGGAACCCGCTGCTGATGCAGATCTACGCCGACGTCACCCGGCGCCCGATCCACCTGATCGACTCCGAGCAGGGACCGGCGCTGGGCTCGGCGATGCACGCGGCCGTGGCCGCGTGCATGTACCCGGACATCCGCGCCGCGTCGGCGGCCATGGGGAAGGTCCGCCGCGACGTCTACGTTCCCGACCCCGCGCGGGCCGACGCCTACGACGAGCTGTACGCCCACTACTCCGTGCTGCACGACCACTTCGGCAGGGACGCCGACGGCGTGATGCACTCGCTGCGGCGGCTGCGATCGCGGGAGGTCGCACGGTGACGGCGGACGTCGCCGCGATCCGGCGCACGGTGTCCGCCCTGCACGCCGAGCTGCCTCGCAACGGGCTGGTCGCCTGGACCAGCGGGAACCTGTCCGCCCGCGTCCCCGGTCGCGAGCTGATGGTCATCAAGCCGAGCGGGCTGCCGTACGGCGAGCTCACGCCGGAGGCGATGGTGGTGTGCGACCTGCACGGCCGGCGCGTCGACGGTGACCTGGACCCCTCCAGCGACGCCGCCACTCACGGCTACGTTTACCGGCACATGCACTCGGTTGGCGGGGTCGCGCACACCCACAGCGCCTACGCGACGGCCTGGGCCGTGCGCGGCGAGGCGATTCCGTGCGCGTTGACCGCGATGGCGGACGAGTTCGGTGGCCCGATCCCGATCGGCCCGTTCGCTCTGATCGGCGACGAGGAGATCGGCCGCGGCATCGTCGAGACGCTGTCACCGAGCCGTTCCTCGGCCGTGCTGATGCGCAGCCACGGGGTGTTCACGGTCGGGCCCGGGCCGCGGGAGGCGATCAAGGCGGCGGTGATGTGCGAGGACGTCGCGCGCACCGTGCACCTCGCACGCAGCCTTGGCGAGGTGACGAGCATCGACGACGACGACGTGGAGGCCCTACATGACCGCTACCAGAACGTCTACGGACAGCGCTGAGCTGCGCGCGCGCGGGACCGAACCACGACCGGAGGTCCGGCCCCGGATCGGGCTGCTGGGCATCATGCAGGGCCTCTACGACGAGATGCTGCCCGGCATCGCCGAGCGCCAGGCCGGCTACGCCGCCGAGCTCGCGTCCGCGCTCGCCGGCGTGGCGGAGGTCGAGGTCGCCCCGCCGGTGAAGGACCGCGCCGGCGCCGAGCGGGCGATGCGCGAGCTCGACCGCGGCGACTTCGACGGGCTGCTCGTGGTGATGCTCACCTACGGCCCGGCGATGCGGGTTGCGCGGCTGCTGGCCGGGACGCCGCTGCCGATCTGCCTGGCCAACGTCCAGCCCGTCCCCGCGGTCACCGGCGACTGGGACATGGCCGACCTCACGTACAACCAGGGCATCCACGGCGCCCAGGACACCGCCAACGCGATGGTCCGTGCCGGCCGGCCGTTCCACGTCGTGACCGACGACTGGCGCGCGGACTCGTTCCGCGAGGCGATCGGGCGGTGGGCGCGCGCGGCGGCGGCCGTCACCCGCTGGCGCTCGCTGCGGGTCGGCGTGTTCGGCTACGCGATGAACGGGATGGGCGACATCCAGGTCGACGCGCATGCGCTGCTGCGCGTCCTCGGTCCGCAGGTGGACGCGCTCGCCCTCGGGGAGCTGCACCGAAGCGCCGCGGCGGCCACCGACGCCGAGGTGGCGGACGTGATCGCCGGCGAGGACGCGCGGTTCGAGATCGACCCGCGGCTCGGCCGGGAGGAGCGCGAGGACCACGTGCGGATGCAGCTCGGGATCGAGCGCGTGCTGCGCGAGCACCGTTGCGGCGCGTTCTCGACCCACTTCGGCGCGATCGGCGAGGACGGCCGCTTCGCCCGCCTGCCGCTCGCCGCCGCATCCAGCCTGATGGCGCAGGGGTACGGCTACGGCGCGGAAGGCGACGCGCTCACCGCCGCGCTGATGTCTGCGGCGCGGACGCTGTTCGGCGACACGCAGTTCACCGAGATGTACGCGATGGACTTCCCCGGCAACTCGATCCTGATGAGCCACATGGGCGAGGGGAACTGGCGACTGGCGCGCGAGGACCGTCCCGTCCGCCTGATCAAGCGCCCGCTCGGGATCGGCGGGCTCGGTGACCCGCCGACGTTCCTGTTCCAGTACCGCCCGGGACCGGCGACACTCGCGACGCTCGTGGCGCTCGGCGGTGAGCGATTCCGTCTGGTCGTCGGGGAGGGCGAGATCCTCGACACGGAGGAGCTGCCCAAGCTCGAGATGCCCTACGGCCGGTTCCGCCCGGCGTCGGGGGTGAAGGCGTGCATGGACTCCTGGCTGCGGCTCGGCGGGCCCCACCATCAGGTCCTCAACCCGGGCCACCGCGCCGGCGACTGGCAGGTGTTCTGCGAGCTGGCCGGCGTCGAGTACGCGTCCGCCTGACGCGCCCTACTCCGACCGGTCCGCGTGCGGCTCGTAGCCGAGCGGCTCCGTGAAGTGGCGATCGGTGAAGGTGGTGAGCTGGTCGAGGTCGACTCCGTCGCAGGTGAGCCGGCGCGACGCCGTGACGGCCTCGAGCGGCGGCGGGTCGTCCGCACGGCTGGGAGCGACGACGACGCCGATGCCGGCGGTCGCCCAGGCTCTCAGCGCCTCCTGGGCGGCCGGCGGGGCGTCGGGGCGGTACTTGACGACCACCGCGTCGTCACTGGTCACCAGGTGGTCGAGGTCGGCCTTCGTCGGCGCCGGCGCGTCGGGCGGATAGAAGCTCTCGCGGGGATGGAACCAGCGGGTGGGGCTGTCGACCGAGTGCGGCCGCTCCCTGCACGTCGCCTTCTCGAACCGCCCGACGGGGCTGCTCTCGCGGACCGTCGTCCGCAGCGGGGCGGGATCGTTCTGCGGCACGGGCCTCCATGCCCGCGGGTCGTCGTCTCCGGTCGCGGCGCGCACTGCCACGACTACGAGCGCGACGGAGAGCGACGCCAGCACCAGGTTGGCCACCAGCAGCCGGCGACCGGAGGCGTTCCGGAGCGGAAGGCGCAGACGAGGCGTCCGGGCTGCGCTCACCCCTCGTCGTCGCAGCCGCGCAAGCCCCACTTGCCGGCCGACCACTTGATCCCCTGGACGATCATCGCCATGGAATCGTGGTTGGCGTAGACGGCGGCGTCGTGGCCGAGGCCCGTGTACCAGACGCGGCCGCCGTCGTAGACCTGGCACCACGTGATCGGGTGGTCCTCGCCCATCAGGTTGCCCCATCCACGGATGTATGGATGCGGCTGGAAGTCGTACGAGCTCTCGTCCAGCGTCTGCAGCACGTGGACGGTGCTGCGCGGATTCGCCTTGAAGTTGTAGAGCTCGTCGGAGATGTCCCAGCGGTCGGGCAGGTGCCGCGTGGACGGATGCTTGTCGTCCTCGGTCTCGACCACGGCCTGGAAGCACGAGCGCGTGTTGTTGACGCGATTCGGGTCGCCGGGGAAGTTGCCGATGCAGCCAGGCGATCCGCCCACTCCGCCCGGGTGGCTGTGGAAGCGCGCCTGGTTGCCGAGCAGCTCGCCGTACCAGCTGGACTCGTCGCAGCAGTCGGACGCGGCGTGGATGCCGGCGTAGCCGCCGCCGCCCTCCATGTAGCGCTCGAACGCCGCCCATTCGGCATCGGTGAGCAGCGGCCCGTCGCCGCGAACGCCACCGACCGTGCTGAGCCACACGACCACGTCGAACTCCGCCAGACCCTCGTCGGTGAACCTCGCCGACGTCCGATCGGCCGTGACCGCGAACCCGTTCGCGTCGCCGTAGGCCGTCAGCTGCTCGATCGCATACGGGATCGACGCATGCCTGAAGCCGGTGGTCTCGTGGTAGACGAGCGCCTTGAACTTCGGTCCATTGCTGATCAGCGGGAAGTCAGGCGGGTTGCTCGCCAAGCTGACGGTCGCGGCGACCAAGCTGGCGCAGAAGACCGCCGTCGTGACCGCAAAAGCCTTGCGCATAGCCCCCTCCTCATGTGGCGCACGTGGACTGGCCGCAACCGCTCGAGACCCACCACCCGCCGTCCTCGCAAACGCGCGGGGAGCGATTCGGCCAACGGCCCAACTATTACGCCCATCCACCGCTCTGTCAAGCGGCCCCGGGGCACGATCCGCGCTGCGACCGAGGTCAGTCCGTCCCCTCCAGCAGCCGCATGATCCCTGCCACCGGGATCGCCACCCAGTCCGGCCGGTTGTTGAGCTCGTAGCGCAGCTCGTACACCGCCTTCTCGAGCTCGAACACCGCCAGCAGCTGGCGCGTCGGCGCCTCGCCCGGCGGCAGCAGCGCCGGGTCGGCGCGCTCGAAGTAGCCGGTCAGGAACACGTCGCGCGCGCGGTCCTCCCACCCCTCGGGCACCGACACCCCGCGCAGGATCCGCGCCCCCGCGGTCACGTAGGAGAACGACCGCAGCATGCCCGCCACGTCGCGCAGCGGGGAGCGCTTGCGGCGGCGCTCCGGGAGCGACCGGGCGGGCTCGCCCTCGAAGTCGAGGATCACCCAGCCGCGGTCGGTGAGCATGGTCTGGCCGAGGTGGTAGTCGCCGTGGGTGCGGATCACGCGCCCGCCCGCCCCGATGTGGGACAGGGCCTGCAGCCGCTCCCGCACGTCCTGGCCCCGCCCCGCGATCGGCGCCACCGCCTCGGTCTCCGGCAGATCCAGGAAGATCCGCTCGATCTGCTCGTCGACGTCTGCGGTCAGCAGCGACAGCGACTCGACGCTGGGCTCCTCCGGCGCGAACGCCGGGTCGCCGGCGTCCGAGCCGAGCGCCGTGTGCAGCTCGCCCGTCACCTGGCCCAGCGCGCGGACGCGGTCGATGAACCCGTCGGCGACCTCATCCAACGCCAGCTCCCACCCGTCGCGCGCGCCCACCAGGTACTCCTGGAGGATCCCCAGCGTCGCGTCGATCAGCCGCCCCTCGAACTCGTACCAGCCGGCCAGGGGCGCGATGTGCTCGAACTCGCGCGCCGACAGGAACCGCAGCAGCTCCAGCTCCGGGTTGATGCCCGGCTCCACCCGCCGGAACGCCTTCAGGATCAGCGCCTCGCCGAACACCACGGAGGAGTTCGACTGCTCGACGCCGATCGGCCGCACGTCCACCGTGCCGCCCAGGCCGGCGCCGGCCGACTCGGCCCAGGAGAACCTCAGCGTCCCCTGCTCGGCGATCACCTCCGAGCCCGAGCGCATGCGATGCAGCAGCTCCCGGCCCCCCGCCGGGTCCGCCAGCGCGTCATACACCGTCCAGCCGTCGGCCTCGCAGATCACGCGCGCGTCCCAGCCCTCCTCGACCGGTCGCAGCCCCAGCGGCACCTGGTAGGTCTCGTGCGTCCCCTCGCCGAACCGCGCCTCGATCAGCGTCAGCACGAGCCGCGGCGGCTCGCTCCGCAGCTCCACCGCCTCCACGATGTCGATGTGCGCCACCTCGCGCGTCTTGGAGCCGAACCAGCGCTGGCTGACGATCCACTCCTGGAGCACCTCCCGATCCACGAACGACAGGTCAGCCATCGCCGGACTCCGTGAGCTGGAACCAGTAGAACCCGCGCGGCGCCAAAGTCAACAAGTAGGGCAGCTCCCCGACCGGGGGGAAGCGCGAGCGCCCGAACACCTCCACCGGCACGCGGCCCTCGTAGACGGAGAGGTCGAGCTCCACCGCCTGCGCCGAGCGCGCGAGGTTGTGAACGCACAGCATCACGTCGTCCTCGTACACCCGCAGGTGGGCGAAGATCTTCATGTTCGACGGCTCCAGCGGCTCGTACGTGCCGAGGCCGAACACCGGGTGCTCCTTGCGCAGCGACACGAAGCGGCGCAGCCACCGCAGCAGCGACGTCGGCGTGCGCAGCTGCGCCTCCACGTTGACCGCCTGGAAGCCGTACACCGGGTCCATCAGCGGCGGCGCGTACAGCTGCGCGAAGTCGGCCCGGCTGAAGCCCCCGTTGCGGTCGCCGGTCCACTGCATCGGCGTCCGCACCCCGTCGCGGTCGCCGAGGTAGACGTTGTCGCCCATCGCGATCTCGTCGCCGTAGTAGAGGACGGGCGAGCCGGGCAGGGAGAACATTATCGCGTGCATCAGCTCGATCTCGTCGCGCCCGCCGTCCAGCAGCGGGGCGAGCCGGCGCCGGATCCCGACGTTGATCTTCATCCGCGGGTCCTTGGCGTACTCCGTGTACATGTAGTCCCGCTCCTCGTCGGTGACCATCTCGAGCGTCAGCTCGTCGTGGTTGCGCAGGAACAGGCCCCACTGGCAGTTGTCGGGGATGTCGGGCGTCTGGCGCAGGATCTCGTACATCGGGTTGGCCTCTTCCCGCCGCAGGGCCATGAACATGCGCGGCATCACCGGGAAGTGGAACGCCATGTGGCACTCGTCCCCGGCCCCGAAGTACTGCACCACGTCGGCCGGCCACTGGTTGGCCTCGGCCAGGAGCACGCGGTCGGGGTACCGCTCGTCGACCTCCGAGCGCACGCGCCTGAGGTACGCGTGCGTCTCGGCCAGGTTCTCGCAGTTGGTGGCCTCGCGCTCGTACAGGTACGGCACGGCGTCGAGCCGGAAGCCGTCCATCCCGAGGTCCAGCCAGAAGCGCAGGACCTCGAGCATCGCCTCCTGCACCTCGGGGTTGTCGTAGTTGAGGTCGGGCTGGTGGGAGAAGAACCGGTGCCAGTAGTAGGCGCCGGCCTCGTCGTCCCAGCTCCAGTTCGACGACTCGGTGTCGACGAAGATGATCCGCGCGTCCTCGTAGCGGTGCGGGGTGTCCGACCACACGTACCAGTCGCGCTTCGGCGAGTCCGGCGCCGAGCGCGACTCCTGGAACCACGGGTGGTCGGACGACGTGTGGTTCATCACCAGGTCGGCGATCACGCGGACGCCGCGCTGGTGGGCGGCCTCGATGAAGTCGCGCACGTCGTCGACCGTGCCGTAGTCGGGCTGGATGGTGAAGAAGTCGGAGATGTCGTAGCCGCCGTCGCGCAGCGGCGAGTGGTAGAAGGGCAGCAGCCAGATGCAGTCGATCCCCAGCCACTGCAGGTAGTCGAGCTTGTCGATCAGCCCCCGGAAGTCGCCCGATCCGTCGCCGTTGGCATCGAAAAACGCGCGCGTGTGGATCTCGTAGAAGACGGCCGTCTTGAACCACAGCGGCTCGGCCTCGAACCAGTGTCCGGGGTCGTTGCGGCTCACGTTTCGACTCTGAATATGTGCGCCTGGGACCCGGACGGGTCGAGCCGGACGTAGTTGGAGCCGATCCGCCAGTCGTAGTGGTCGCCGGTCAGCAGGTCGTGCACCGGGAAGACCGGCGGCAGGCCGAGGTGGGCCGGGATCACGGCCGACCCCTCCTGCGCGTGGTGGGGATCGAGGTTGACCGCCACGATCAGCGTGTTGCCGGGCGCCTGCTTGGCGTACGCCATCAGGTTGTCGTTGTGCGTCTCGAGCCAGAAGACGTCGGAGAGGTGCTGGAGCGCGACGTTCTCGCGCCGGATCTCGTTGATCCGCCGGATCGTGGGCAGCAGCGGCCCGTCCAGCGCGCGCTCCTTGGCCTCGTACTTCTCCGAGTCCAGGTACTCCTCGCTGCCCTCCCGCACCGGCACGTTCTCGAAGTGCTCGTAGCCGGAGTAGACGCCGTAGCTGGGGCTCAGCGTGGCCGCCAGCACGAGCCGCGTGACGAACGCCGGCGGGCCGCCGTGCTGGAGGTAGGCGTGCAGGATGTCGGGCGTGTTGACGAAGAAGTTCGGCCGGAAGTACTCGGCCTCCGGCCCCCACGCCAGCTCGTTGACGTACTCGGTCAGCTCCCAGCGCGAGTTTTTCCAGGTGAAGTACGTGTAGGACTGCGTGAACCCGAGCTTGGCCAGCTCGCGCATGACCGCGCGGCGGGTGAACGCCTCGGCCAGGAAGACCACGTCGCGGTCGACCTGGTGGACCTCCCCGATCACCCACTCCCAGAACGCGAACGGCTTCGTGTGCGGGTTGTCGACCCGGAACAGCTTCACGCCGCAGTCGACCCAGTGCAGCAGGATCCGCCGCCACTCCTCCCACATCTCGCGCCAGGCCGACGACTCCCAGTCGACGTTGTAGATGTCCTGGTAGCGCTTGGGCGGGTTCTCGGCGTACTTGAGCGTCCCGTCCGGGCGGTGCTGGAACCACTCCGGGTGCTCGGTCAGCCACGGATGGTCGGCGGAGCACTGGATCGCGAAGTCCAGGCCGACGTCGATGCCGTGCCGGTGCGCCGTCGCGCACAGTGCGCGCAGGTCGTCCTCCGTGCCCAGCTCGGGGTGCACGGCGTCGTGCCCGCCCTCCGCGGCGCCGATCGCGTACGGGGAGCCGGGGTCGTCGGGTGCAGCTCTCAGCGCGTTGTTGCGGCCCTTGCGGTTCTTGCGGCCGATCGGGTGGATCGGCGGCATGTAGAGCACGTCGAAGCCGAGGTCCGCGAGCGCCGGGACCTGGCTCTCTACCGCCTTCAGCCCGCCCCAGGAGCGCGGGAACAGCTCGTACCAGGCGCTGAAGCGCGCGCGGACGCGGTCGACCTCGAGCGCAAGGGTCCCGGTGCGCGCAGAGCCGTGGCGCTCGGCGTTGCGCTCCACCGCCTCCAGCAGGTCGGGCGCGAGCGCGCCCTCGGGAGTCAGGCCGTCGAGCGCGCTCTCGATCGTCGCCCGGTCGGCCCCGTCGCGCGCGCGGGCGGCGGCGTCCTCGAGCAGCACGGCGCCCTCCGACAGCTCGCCCGCGAGGTCGTCCTGGCCCGCCGCGAGCTTGCGCTGGAGCTCGTCCCGCCAGGTCGCGAAGAGGTCGCTCCAGGCCTCGATCGCCCACTCCCAGCGGCCCTGCGTCTCCACCGTGAACTCGCCCGCCCAGCGCACGCCGTTGAGGTGCGCGTCGACCGGATGCATCTCCGCCTCCACCCAGCGGCGCCCGCCGGGAGCCTTGTAGCGCACCACCGCGCGCAGGATCTCGTGCCCGTCGCGGAACACGTCCGCGGTCACGGTCACGGTGTCGCCGACGCAGCGCTTGACCGGGTAGCGGCCGCCGTCCACGGCCGGCGCGGGCTGCTCGATCCGGATCCGCTCTGGAGGTTCGGAGCGCTTCGCCGCGGGCATCGAAGGCGGGAGTATCCGTGATCCCGCCTCGATGAACCTCCCTCGCACCAGCGGCGTCCAGCTCCACCCCACCTCGCTGCCGGGCGGACGCCTGGGCCGGCAGGCGTACGCGCTCGTGGACTGGCTCGCCGACGCGGGGCAGTCGTGGTGGCAGATGCTGCCGCTCGGCCCGCCGGACCGCTACGGCTCGCCGTACAAGTCGGCGTCGGCGTTCGCGGCGTGGCCGGGGCTGCTGGCCGAGCCGCGCGCCCGGGTGTCGTCGGCGGAGGAGCTCGAGTTCCGCGAGCGGGAGGCGTACTGGATCGAGGACTGGGCGCGGCTGGGCCCGCGCGGGGCGGTGGCCGGCCAGGTGCGGTTCGACCGCGAGTGGGCGGCGCTGCGGGCGTATGCGCAGGGGCGGGGCGTGCGGCTGATCGGCGACGTGCCGATCTACGTGGCGCCCGGCTCGGTGGACCATCGCGCGCACCCGGAGCTGTTCGTGGACGGCGCGGTTGCGGGCACGCCGCCGGATGCGTACACGGACAAGGGCCAGCTGTGGGGGAACCCGCTGTACGACTGGCCGGCGCTCCAGCGGCGCGGCTACCGCTGGTGGACGGAGCGCTTCAGGCGCGTGTTCGAGCTCTACGACGTCGGGCGGATCGACCACTTCCGCGGCTTCGTCGCGTACTGGGCGGTGC